>JAYWAC010000080.1:0-17076 GCA_043782755.1 Pseudomonadota bacterium
CGCGCCAGGGCGGCGAGGTAGACCGCCGGCGAAGGCTTCTTTTGCGGTACCGAATCACAGGTTTCCAGCGCTGAGAACCATAGGCGCCAGCCGGGCGGCAGGTTGTTATCGAGCAGCGTTTCGATATTGCTGCGGGCGGAACTCGTAGCGATGCCGAGTTTGAGGCCTGCATCGCGCGCCTCATCCAGCAGGCGACGTATGCCGGGCCGCAAGCGCACTTCGCCGTCGGTCAACATGGCGGCGTATTTACGGGTTTTGGCCTTGTGCATGGCGACCACGAATTCTTCAAAGGCCGCGTCGCTGGCAAAGCGTCGGCGCAGACCTCGGCCATAGTCAGCGATGCGTTCACGGCCGCCCGAGATGGCCAGTAGCTCGCGGTAGAGTTCCGGCGTCCAGTTCCAGTCCAGGCCGTATTCCTGAAAGACATGATTGAAGGCTAGACGATGCACGTCTTCGGTGTCGGCCAGTGTGCCGTCGACGTCGAAAATAATGGCTTGAAGTGTCTTCACGAAACGCGTTCGACTCTCGATCTCGGCCCGACTATGGTCAGCAGTCTAAGGCAGTCATTCTGATTAAGCGATTGATCCTGTGCGAGTAAGCTCACGATCGGCAATGAAATCGCGCAGCGATGACCAGCTTCAGTGCTCAGAATCCACTCCGTCCTCAACAGCTTGTCGGATCGAAGCCTTAGAAACTTCAGGCCCTTCGAGTTCAACCCGTTCGATTTTTTCGAAACGCTCGGTGATTTTGCGCGCCGAGATGTTGACCTCGTCGACATCCTTGTTGGCCTGTTGGATGTGCACCGTGAGTTTGTCCATGCGGCTGCGGAAGCGCTGGAAATCGTCGGCCAAATGGCCGAGATGCTTCTGAATGATGTCGACCTGTTCGCGGGTGGCGGCATCTTTCAGCACCGCCGAGGCGGTGTTCAAGATGGCCCACAGCGTGGTTGGGGAGGTCAGCCACACGCGGTTCGACTGGGCTAACTCGACCAGATCGGGATGATGGGCTTGGATCTCGGCGAACACCGCTTCGGCGGGGATGAACATGATGGCGCTGTCGGCGGTCACTTCGCGCACGATGTATTTTTCTGAGATGTCCTTGATGTGTTTGCGGATGTCCTGCTTGAACTGTGCCTCAGCGCGCTTCCGGTCGACTTCGGCGCGCGTGTTGTCGGTCATGAAGCGGAAGGACTCAAGCGGAAACTTCGAATCGATGCAGATGGTGCCGGTCGGATAGGGCAAGAACAACGCGCAATCGGCGATGCGATCGTTGCCGAGCCGATGCTGAAGTGCATAGCTCTGCGGCGGCATCACGTTCGCCACCAGTTGCGCGAGTTGCACTTCGCCAAAGACCCCGCGCGAACGCTTGTCGACCAGGATTTCCTGCAGGCTGACCACATCGCTGGACAGCGCGGTGATCTTCTTTTGCGCCTCGTCGATCAAGGCCAGCCGTTTAATCACGTCGGTGAAGGTCGCGGTGGTCTTCTCGAAGCCATCCGATAAACGCTTGTCGACCTGACCCGCAATCACTTTCAGCCGTTCGTCGGTGACCTTGGTCAAGGCTTCTACCCGTTGGCCGAGATCGGTGGAACTGCGCAGCAGGGCCTCACCTAGCTGTTGATGCAGGCTGTCGAAGCCGGTACGCATACTGTCTTGCAGAGTCGCGAGCGCACGGGTGTTCTGTTCTTCGACGCGCATGCGATGTTCAGCGAGATTGGTCGCCAGCTGTTCACGCTGTTCAGTCAGCTGACGCACCAGCTGCGCGCGATCCTCGGCCAGAGTCGCGGACAGCGCGAGCTTGAAGGCGTCGAGACGCGTGCCGATCTGTTCGCGCAACTGCGCGTTGTCTTCGGCGAGCTGACTGTGCAGGCGACCGACGCGCTGATCGATGAGTTCGCTGGTAGCCTGGCCGGCGGTGAGCTGCGTGATGATCGTAGCGAGGCGAGCATCGTTATCTGCAACGCGGACGATGCGCCGCCATACCATCGCCAACAAGAGCAGAACGCCGCAGGCCAGCAGCGTCAGTACGATCAGCAAGCCCACGATGGGATCAACAGGCAGGACGGAAGTCGTCACAAGATCACAGGCAAGCGAGTCGATGGGCGGCGTGCGCAGAGGGGCTTGATGGCATACTGGCCTCGAGTGCAATGAAACCCGCGCGGTGCGGGTGCGAGGCCGCGCGGGCGGCCAGTGTGGATTCTAACGCGCGTAGTCCTTTATGGTCGATCGTCGAGACGCTGATACAGCTGGTGGCGAACCGCGCAAAGGTCGTGGCGCGACGCTGTCGCCGGCGCCGCGTTTCGTCGACATGGAACGTGCGGGTTTCGACGACGGCTGGGGCAGCGCGGACGAAGCACCTGCGCCACTGCATACCACCGTCACCAACGAGCGTGTGCAGAGTGTCATCAATCGTAATCAATCGCCGGACCTGCCCTTCAATCTGTCCATCAATCCCTATCGCGGTTGCGAGCACGGTTGTTCGTATTGCTATGCACGACCGGCTCATGCCTATGTCGATCTGTCGCCGGGGCTGGATTTCGAGAGTCGTCTTTTTGCCAAGCCCGAGGCGGCGGCGGTACTCAGGCGTGAACTCGCGAAGCCTGGTTATCGCTGTGAATCCATCGCGCTGGGCGCGAATACCGATGCTTACCAACCGATTGAACGTAAGCTCGGCATCACGCGTGCCATCATCGAAGTATTAGCGGAATGCAATCATCCCTTCAGCATCGTTACCAAGTCGGCATTGGTTGAACGCGACATCGATTTGCTGGCCCCGTTGGCGGCGCGCGATCTGGTGCAGGTCTTCATTTCGGTTACCACGCTCGATCGCGAACTTGCGCGGCGCATGGAGCCGCGCGCGGCGGCGCCACAGCGGCGCGTTGAAACGCAGCGTCGACTGGCGGAGGCCGGCATTCCTACTGGTGTGATGTTCGCACCGGTGATCCCGGCGCTGAATGACCACGAACTCGAACGGGTGCTGGAACACGCCGCGCAGGCCGGCTGTCGTTACGCCGGCTATGTGATGCTGCGTCTGCCGCGCGAGGTCAATCCGCTGTTCAAGGATTGGCTTAGCTACCACTATCCGCTCAAGTACGAGCGTGTCATGCACCGTATTCAGGATGTGCGTGGTGGCGAGGAGAGCGACAGTCGTTTCCTGCATCGCATGAAAGGCGAGGGTGTGTTCGCGCAGTTGACTGCGCAACGCTTTGCGCGCGCCTGTCGTAGCCTCGATTTGAACAAGTCACGCCATCAGATGGACGTCCGCCAGTTTCGGCCGCCACGGCCGGATTCGCCCCAGCTCGATTTGTTCTGACGCAAGTTCAGTTGATTGTGCTGGTGGTGGGCTTGGTCTCGATCACCGGCAAACTCGCGGCCAGATCCCAGCCCGTCGTCTGCAACGTCTGATCGAGCAGCGCCATAAAGGAATGCAACAGGGTGGGATTGAAGGCCAGGTCGATACCACCCCCGTGCTCAGGCGCGAGGATCAAGGTGATGCCGCCATCGTTCTGTGGACGCAGGTGACCACGGGTAAGCAACACCGGCGCCTCGCCCAGCGGCAGCGCACGGGTGACTCCCCGGTAGGGTGTCGCGAAGTCGCTGTTCTGCCGCGCCACTTCGTGCTCGAAGCGCAGCAGTTCCTGCTTGGCAAGCGGATCTGACTGACTCTGGATGCGCGGATGGGCGGCAAGCGCTTGTTCCAGCGCCGGCCGAATGGCTTTAACGAATCGCCGCGTCAGCCAGCAGCGGAATTCCTCCTGGTTCTGGGTCGAGACCCGCAGCAGCAGGCGGTCCTCGCCTGCGACGAAAGAGATCTGTATCTGGTCAAGCTGTGGCATAGGTCAGTTGGGCGAGTGGATTATTAATGGCCTGCCGTGGCCGACCCTAGCATGGTCCCTTATCATGTCCACTGACAATTTCAGCGCACTGTCTTGCGCGTGCCGGCGACACGAAAAAGCATCATGAACGCATCAACGATCAGCGTGGCGCGCACGCCGCTGGCCCGCTATCAGGCCGATCTCGACGCCAGCCGCATCACCCATGATGCTGCCCAGGCGGCGGCGGTGAGTCATGTTGAAAGGATTTTCCAGGAACTCAACGCGCCGGCCACCAGCAGCGGTGGCGGCTTCATGGATCGGATGTTCGGCCGTCGTAAATCTTTGTGGTCGGGCGTGCGTGGGCTCTACCTATGGGGACGGGTCGGACGTGGCAAGACTTATATCGTCGACACCTTCTTCGATTGCTTGCCCTTCGAGACCAAGCAGCGCATCCATTTTCACAGCTTCATGCGCCAGACTCATGCTGAGTTGCGCCAGCTCAAGCAGGTGGCCGACCCGCTCAAAATCGTCGCCGAGCGGTGGGCGGCTCGGCAGCGCGTGCTGTGTCTGGACGAATTCCACGTCGGCGATATTACCGATGCCATGCTGCTGGCCAATCTGCTTGAGGCCATGCTTGGTCACGGTGTAACCCTGATCGCGACCTCCAACGAGGCACCCGACGAGCTCTATACCGGCGGTCTGCAGCGCGACCGCTTCCTGCCGGCCATCGCCATGATCAAGCGTTCGCTGGAGGTGTTCGAACTGGTCGGCGAGACCGACTATCGCCTACGCGCGCTGGAACAGGCGCCGGTCTTCTACTGCTGCGGTCCGGGTGCTTGTGACGTTGAGTTGGCGCGCAGTTTCGAGATCATCACCAGCGGTGTGGCGGCCGATTTCAGTCCGTTGAACGTTGAAGGACGGAGCATTTCGACCGTACGCCATGCCGATGGTGTGGCTTGGTTCCGCTTCGAAGCCTTGTGCGGCGGCCCGCGCTCGGCTCTCGACTACATCGAGATCGCACGCTGCCATCACACCGTGATCCTCGCTGACGTGCCGAGTCTCGGCGCGGACGATAACGACGCCGCGCGTCGCCTGATCAACCTCATCGATGAGCTTTACGACCGCAACGTCAACCTCATCATGTCAGCCGCCGCCGAACCGGAAGCGCTCTATCACGGCGGCAAGCTGGCCAAGCCTTTTCTGCGTACCGCGAGCCGTTTGCGGGAAATGCGCTCTCACGATTACCTGGCGCGGCCGCATATGTCTTGAAGTTCTAACTCATTAAATAACAATTGGATGTACATTATTCTTGACTTAAAGAATTATCTAACTAATCTATCCATCTAATAGTTAGGCGAATTACCATGTCGCCCTAAATTGGCGCGCAAAGCCAAACAAATAATGGATATGCAGAACACCTCTTCCTTTCAGGATCACGAACAGGCCATCGCACGGCTCATCGCCCGTCGTTACGGCGACGGCGGTGTGTATGTGCCGCGCCAGCAACCGCGTCGTGGCGCATTGAAAGACGCCATTGCCGGCGGCTTCGTTAGCGAAGACGGCTTCATTACCAGCAAGGGGCGTCGCTTATTGGCGCGATTCGATCTCTGAGACCTCCGTGGGTGAGTTGACAGGCTCGTACTGTCACCAGCGTATTGGGGCTGCTGTTGCAGCCCTTTTTTTTTGCGGGTAGCCGAGGCGAGCGCCTGTCGGCAAATTCCGCTTAGCTTGCGACAGTTCGGCTGGCTGGCTAATCTGGCTTCATTGGCATAACTAAAGAAATAAATATTCTTTTTAAGAATATAAGCCGATTGCTAATGTGCGCGGCCTTAGATGAGCGGCGGCCCTGGGTCCCGCATCGGAGTGCCCCGCATGTACAAATATGACGAGTTCGATCAGCGCATGGTCGATGAGCGCGTGGCCCAGTTCCGCGATCAGACCCGACGCTTTCTGGATGGCAGTCTGAGCGAAGAGGAATTTCGTCCACTGCGTCTGATGAACGGCCTGTACATTCAGCGTCATGCGCCCATGCTGCGCGTCGCCATCCCCTATGGTCTGCTGTCCTCCACCCAGCTGCGCAAGCTGGCCCATATCGCGCAGACTTATGATCGCGGTTACGGGCACTTCAGCACCCGTCAGAATATCCAGTACAACTGGCCGAGCCTTGAGTCGGTGCCGGACATCCTGGCCGAACTCGCGACGGTTGAGATGCACGCTATCCAGACCAGTGGCAACTGCGTGCGCAATATCACCAGCGACGCGTTCGCCGGTGTCGCTCCCGATGAAATCGACGACCCGCGTCCCTACTGCGAGCTGCTGCGCCAGTGGTCGACTTTCCATCCCGAATTTTCTTACTTGCCGCGCAAGTTCAAGATCGCGGTCAGCGGCGCGACGCAAGATCGCGCTGCCACTGCTTTTCATGACATCGGCCTGCGTTTGGTGCGCGACGCTGAGCGCGGGCTCGGCATGCAGGTGATCGTGGGCGGTGGCCAGGGCCGCACGCCCAAGGTCGGTGTGGTGCTGCGCGAGTTTCTGCCCTTGACCGATCTGTTGTCCTACACCGAGGCGATTCTGCGCGTTTACAACCAGTTCGGCCGCCGCGACAACAAGTACAAGGCGCGTATCAAGATTCTGGTCGCGGCCCTGGGCATTGAAGAATTCGCGCGTCTGGTCGAGGTCGAATGGTCGACTATCCGCGACTCAGTGTTGCGCCTGGAAGAGGCTGACATCGCGGCAATGCGCGCCCATTTTCCGCGTCCGGCCTACCAGACCGCCGTCGAGGAAGATGTCATGACCGCCGCCTGGGCGGCCATGGAGCCTGAGTTCTCGCGCTGGTTGAAGCGCAATACGCGCGCCCATCGCGAGGCGGGTTACCGCGCCGTGGTGGTCTCGCTGAAGGCACCGGACGCACCGCCCGGCGATATCACCGCCGCCCAGATGTCAGCCCTGGCGACGCTGGCTGATCGCTACAGCTTCGGTGAGATTCGCGCGACCTACGATCAGAACCTAGTGTTGGCCGATGTGCGCGAGAGCGACTTGCATGCACTGTGGCGTGCGCTGGTGGAACAGGGACTCGCGACCGCCAACATCGGTTTGTTGACCGATATGATCTGCTGTCCGGGACTGGATTTCTGCTCGTTGGCTAACGCCCGTTCGATTCCGATCGCGGCGCAGATCAATGCACGCTTCTCCGACCTCGACTACCTCTATGACATCGGCGAGCTGGAACTGAAAATGTCAGGCTGCATGAATGCTTGTGGCCACCACCATGTCGGCCACATCGGCATTCTCGGCGTCGACAAGAACGGCGTCGAGTTCTATCAGATCACCCTCGGCGGCGTGGCCGGCGACGGTGCGCGTCTGGGCGAACGTCTGGGACCGGCCATCACCGCTGAGGCGGTTGCTGACACCATCGAGTCGCTGCTGTCGGTGTATGTAGAGCTGCGCGAGGACGACGAGCGTTTCGTCGACACCGTGGCGCGTTGCGGTGTCGCGCCCTTTAAGGACCGCGTATACGCGGTCGCAGCGTAGGAAGTCTCGCTCATGCGTATCGTGAAAGAGGGACGCGAATGGCAGGACGACTGGATCTTGCTTGCCGATGACGAGCCGCTGAGCGCGACACAAGCTATCGTGCCGCTGTCATGCTGGTTGACGGCGTCGCCTGTCGCAGGCGTCAGCCCTCACGGCCTCTTAGTGCGCCCCGACGATGAACTCGGTCCTGTCCTCGCCGCCGCACTGCGCAGTCCACTGGTTGCCATCGATTTTCCGAGTTTCGTCGACGGACGCGGTTACAGTTTCGCACGGCAGCTGCGTGCCGCCGGCTACGCAGGCGAGCTGCGTGCGGTCGGTGATGTGCTGCGCGATCAGGCTTTTTACCTGGCGCGCTGTGGCTTTTCGAGCTTTGCGCCGGCCGCTCATGTTACCAGCGCGTCCTTCATCGCGGGACTCAGCGACTTTAGCCACGTCTATCAGTCTGCAGCTGATGGGCGCACCATTATCCAGAGATTGCGCCACGCTCGATGATCCGCGCGGCGCGTCTGGCGCCGCGCGATTCAAGCTATCCTTCGCCCGCGCCGACAACACGCGGATGACTGTTCCTCAGATGGCCGTTTCGACATGACTGCGCCTACGGCTGGAGGGACCGAGCCGCTCAAGCGCTTGCGCTTGATCATTGTCGATGCTTCTCGCGAACATAGCGCCAAGTTGCGCCGCCTGCTCGCCACTACCCTGGCCGACGTCGAAGTCACCGAATACGATCCTGAACAGAAAGGTCGCCCCGGCGCCGATTTTGTCTGGCATCTCTATGACGCAGTACTGCTGGACTACGATCTCGGGCCCGGAGAGACCGGTCTCGACTGGCTGAAGATGTACGCTCGCCGCCCGGGCTTTCCGCCAGCGGTATTAATGGCCGAGGGCGGTGATGACTATACCGCCGCGCGCGCCATCAAGCTCGGCGCCTGCGATTACATTCGCAAGTCCGACATCGAGGCCGCCCGCCTCGGCGGCCTCATCTGCGAGGTGGTACGCGAAGCACGTGCGGCCGATCATTTCGATGCCACCGTGCGCGAAGACCGCATCGCCAGCCATCTCGCCATCCTCGAGCGCCTGCACCTGCCCTCGGCGGTGGATGGTGATCGCGCGCCGCCCGGTACGGTGGGATATCGCTTCGTGCGCCTCATCGGTCAGGGCTCAAGCTCACGGGTCTATCTCGCCGAGCGCACCACCGACGCCACCACCTTGGTGCTCAAGGTCATCGACATCCGCGGCGTGCAGGACAACCAAGTCATCGAGCGCTTCATGCGTGAGGCCGAGATCGTGTCGGCCATCCGCAGCCCTTATGTGGTCCACTTCTATGACTATGGCCTGACCCAGACCTATGGCTATATCGCCATGGAGTTCTTCACGCGTGGTGACTTGAAGCAGCGCATCGAACATGGCGTGGCCGTCGCTGACGCGTTGAATTACCTACGCCATATCGCCCTTGGCCTGCACGCGATTCAGTCCCAAGGCATCGTGCATCGCGATCTCAAGCCCGGCAACATCATGTTCCGCGCCGATGACAGCCTGGCCTTGGCCGACTTCGGTATTTCCAAGCGCCTCAATCAGACCAGCGACCTGACCAATCTCGGTAGCGTGCTGGGTACGCCCAACTATTTGAGCCCTGAGCAGGCGCTTGGCCAATCGGCCGATCACCGTGCCGATCTCTACAGCGCCGGTGTCATCCTTTTTGAAATGCTGACCGGCCGTAAGCCCTTCCGTGCCGAGAACGCTGCGGCGCTGGTCTATCAGCATGTGCATGCCGATATTCCGCAACTGCCGGCACCACTCCGTCGTTATCAACCCTTGCTCGCGCGTCTGCTGGCCAAGAACTGCGAAGATCGCATGCCAACTGCGGCCGCCCTGGTGGAAGCCCTCGACCGCTTGATCGAAAAATGAGCATGGGCCATCAGGCTCGGCTTGAAATTCAGCGCCCTGGTCCGCATCTCAAGGCAACGCTACCGCGCATGATGCGGCTGTGATCCTCCATAGGGTGCGACCGACAACATGAACGAAGAACAAAACGTAGCCGAACACGACGAGGCAGCGACAGCGCCGCTGGCGGGCGTGCCGGCCCGCATCCACGAAATCCTACCGGATAAACTGCTGTTGCTGCCCTTGCGTATGCGGCCGTTCTTTCCTGGCCAGTCCATGCCCATCGTGTTGGAAGACGAGCTATGGCGCGAAACCATCGAGCGCGTCGGCAACACGCCGCAGAAGTTGGTCGGCCTGGTCTATGCCCGCCATCCGCTCGACCAGGGCGCGCCCATGCCGCAGGACTTCGCGACTTTCGGCACCATCGCGCGTGTGCATCATGCGATGCGCGACAGTGGGCGCATCCAGTTCATCGCCGAGGGCATCGAGCGCTTCCGCATCACGCGTTGGGTGCAGAACGAGCGGCCCTTCGTTGTGCAAGCCGATTATCCGCGCCCGAGCGCGGACAAAGGCAAGGAAGTGCGTGCCTACGCGCTGGCCATCATCAACAAGATCAAGGAACTGTTGCCGCTCAATCCTTTGTACAAGGAAAGCCTGAAGGCTTTTCTCGATCGTTACACACCGGACGACGCTTCACCGCTTACGGATTTCGCGGCGGCCATGACCAGTGCCGACGGCGAGCAGTTACAGCAAGTACTGGAGACCGTGCCGCTGTTGCGACGCATGGAGAAAGTGCTGCTGCTTATTCAACACGAACTGGAAGTGGCGGGTTTGCAGACCGAGATCCGTCAGCGTGTTGAAAGTCGTATCAGCGAGCAGCAACGCGAATTTTTCTTGCGGGAGCAGTTGAAGGAGATTCAGAAGGAACTCGGTATTTCCAAGGACGACAAGACCGTCGAACTCGAACGCTTCCGCGCTCGGCTGCGCGACTGTGCAGTACCAGACCACGCGCAGAAGCGCATCGATGAGGAGATGCAGAAGTTCTCCATGCTGGAAACAGGCTCGCCGGAATATGGTGTGACGCGCAATTATCTCGATGCCTTGACGTCCTTGCCGTGGGGCAAGTATTCGCGGGATCAACTCGATCTCGATCACGCGCGCCGGATTCTCGACCGCGACCATGCCGGTCTCGCCGACGTCAAGGATCGCATCATCGAATTTATAGCCGTTGGCAAGTTGAAGGGCGAGATGGCGGGATCGATCTTGTTACTGGTCGGTCCGCCCGGCGTCGGCAAGACCTCGATAGGTCATTCGATTGCCGATGCCTTGGGGCGCAAGTTCTTCCGCTTCAGTGTTGGCGGTATGCGCGACGAAGCCGAGATCAAAGGTCATCGACGCACCTATATCGGTGCCATGCCGGGCAAGTTCATTCAGGCCTTGCGCGACACCGGTGTCGCCAATCCCGTGGTGTTGCTGGACGAAGTAGACAAGATCGGTGCGTCCTATCAGGGCGATCCGGCCTCGGCCCTGCTTGAAGTGCTGGACCCGGAACAGAACGCCAGCTTCCTCGACCACTATCTCGACGTGCGCTTTGATCTGTCCAAGGTATTGTTCGTGTGTACAGCCAATCAGCTCGACTCGATTCCCGGGCCGCTGCTCGATCGCATGGAGGTCATTCGATTGGCGGGCTATCTGACGGCCGAGAAGGTCGCCATCGGTAGCCGCTATTTATGGCCCAAGCAGCGCGCCAAGGCGGGCCTCAATGCGCGTCAGGCGCGGGTCAATGCCGGTGCGGTGAAAGCCATCGCCGAAAGCTATGCGCGCGAGGCCGGCGTGCGCAATCTTGAAAAGCAGCTGGGACGTATCGCACGTCAAGCCGCGTTGTCAGTGGTACGCGATCCGCATCACGAAGTGCTGGTTACGCCGAGTAATCTGCGGAGTTTTCTCGGTGCACCGCTGTTTCGCAAGCAGGTGCCCGAACGCGGCATCGGCATTGTGACTGGTCTGGCTTGGACGGCGATGGGCGGTGCCACGCTCGACATCGAAGCAAGCCTCGTGCACGGCAACAACCGTGGCTTCAAGTTGACCGGGCAGTTGGGTGACGTGATGCGTGAGTCGGCGGAAATTGCTTACAGTTATGTCGCCGCGCATCTGGCCGATTTTGGCGCGGCCAAGGAATTCTTCGACGCAGCCTTCGTGCACCTGCATGTGCCGGAAGGCGCGACGCCCAAGGATGGTCCGAGTGCAGGCATCACCATGGCCACCGCCTTGTTGTCCTTGGCACGTGGCAAACGCATGAAACGTCCATTGGCCATGACCGGCGAACTGACCTTGACCGGGCGCGTGTTAGCGGTCGGCGGCATACGCGAGAAGATCATCGCGGCGCGACGTGCAGGCATCAAGGAAATCGTCCTGCCCGAAGCGGTGCGCGGCGAGTTCGAGGAGTTGCCGGACTACATCCCGCAAGGGCTACGTTTCCACTTCGTCGAAAACTTCAACGAGGTTGCGGCCATCGCCTTCGGTTGAGCTCGCGGCGCGCGCGAGGCTTTGTGCGATACTCCGGCCATTCCAGCGTGGCGAGGCCGCAATGTCGATCGTAACCGAGCCCGCACTCCTCATTCACCGTCGCACCAAGATAGTCGCCACCGTCGGGCCAGCCTCAAGTGCCGAGAGCGTCATCGGCGCTCTCATCGAAGCTGGCGTGAATGTCTTTCGCATCAACTTTTCCCACGGTACGCATGCCGCCCACGGCGCGGCCATCGCCCTCATCCGCCAGGTCGCGCAGCGTCTCGGCACGCCGACCGCGATCCTCGCCGACCTATGTGGGCCGAAGATTCGCACTGGTAAATTCCGTGATGGCAGCGTCGAACTCGTGGCCGGCAATACCGTCACGGTAACCACTGCCAACGTACTCGGTGATGCCACCGTCATCCCCTCGCAGTACGCAGCCTTACCGCAGGATGTCACGCCCGGCAATCGCATCCTGCTCAACGATGGCGCGGTCGAATTACGCGTGATCGCGGTCCGTGGTCAGGACATCGAGTGCCTGGTGGTGGCGGGCGGCCCGGTAGGTGATCACAAGGGCATCAATCTGCCGGGCACGGCGGTCTCGGCACCTTCACTCACGGATAAAGATCGCGAGGACGCGGTCTTTGCGCTCGCCGCTGGTGTCGATTTCATCGCACTGTCCTTCGTGCGCAATGGCGATGACATCAGCGCGCTGCGCGCCATTGTCGACGCCGCTGGCTCGCCAGCCGGCATCATCGCCAAGATAGAAAAGCCCGAGGCACTGACCAATAGCGAAGACATCATCGCGCGCGCCGACGGCATCATGGTGGCGCGTGGCGATCTGGGTGTGGAATTGAATCCCGAACAGGTGCCGCTGGCGCAGACGCAGTTGATCACGCGTGCCCGTCAGCTCAACAAGCCGGTCATCGTCGCGACGCAGATGCTGGAATCGATGATCACCAATGCGCGGCCGACGCGCGCCGAGGTGTCCGATGTGTCGTTCGCGGTCGCCAGCGGTGCCGATGCGGTGATGCTGTCGGGTGAATCGGCGGTCGGGCGTTTTCCGGTCGCGGCGGTGCAGATGATGGATCGTGTCGCACGCCAGACCGAGGCCTATTACTGGCACGCGGGCCTGAGCTTTCCCGCCGGTCATCTCCCGACCAGCGCGCCCTTGCCTTTTGGTGACGCGATAGCCGAGGCCACCGCGCGGCTGGTCACGGACCTGCGCGCCCGCGCCGTGATGGTGATTTCCATGCAGGGCATGACCGCCGCCACGATAAGCGCGGCACGCCCGGCGGCGCCGGTAGTCGCGATCTCCTGTGATCAACAGACCTGCCGCCGCATGAGTCTCATGTGGGGCATGATTCCGCACTATGTGGCGAGTGTCGGCGCCGAGAATCCGAATCAGATCGCGCGTCGCGTCGCGCGCGAACTCGGGCTGGCAAAAGACGGCGGTTATGTGGTGATGGTGCGCGGCTTCAATGCCGACCCTGCCGTCAACTCGCCGTCGATTACGGTGTTGCAGGTGTAGGGCAAGAGTCCATTTTCAGACCTTATTGTGGGTCCGACTTCAGTCGGACATTCAAGGCGCGCCATGAAGGTGAACCCTGGATGGAATGTCCGACCGAAGTCGGACCCACAGAGAGTGGCGGCCCGAAATCTCAGAACGGAATATCGTCGTCGAATTCCATCGGCGGCTCGGCCTGTCCGCGCGGCGCGCTGTCGTTGCGGCTACCACCGCCACCAGCACTGAAGCTCGAGTCGCTGCGTTCACCGCCACTGCCCGCACCGGCACCGCCGCGACCGCCGAGCATCTGCATTTCGCTTGCGACGATTTCGGTACTGTATTTCTCGTTACCGTCTTTGTCCTGCCATTTGCGGGTCTGCAAGCGGCCTTCGATGTAGATCTGAGAACCTTTCTTCACATACTGCTCGACGATTTCCGCCAGCCGCCCGAAGAACACTACGCGGTGCCATTCGGTGCGTTCCTGGGTTTCGCCGCTGTCTTTGTCACGCCAGGTATCGGCGGTTGCGAGGCGCACGTTCGCGACGGCGGCGCCGCCGGCGGTGTAACGCACTTCGGGATCGGCACCGAGATTGCCGATCAGCATGACTTTATTGAGGCCACGTGCCATGGGTGTTTGCTCCTTCCGGTAGTTAATGCGACCGTCCGTGGTCGATTCGAGGTCAGGATTCTACCCAAGCCGATGCGCGCCGTCAGTCCTGCGCGCGCGCATCCAGTGAATGGCCCGGCGCCCGCACCGCCGCGATGAGCCACAACAAGCACAGGCCCGCGCACACGCAGGGCACCAGCGCGAAGCCCAGTCGTCCGGCGGTGAAACCACCAAGCACGCCGCCGATGAACATGCCGAGGAACTGGAAGGTGGCGTAGGCGCCGAGCGCCGTGCCCTTGTAGGCCGACGGCGCGAGCCGCGAAATAAGGCTCGGCAACGAGGATTCGAGGAAGTTGAAGGCGGTGAAGAATAGCGTGAGGGCGACGTAGGTGCCGGCCCGATTATGCCAGGTCAACCAGATCAGGAGTTCGGCCAGGCACAACAGAGCGATAGCCAGCCGCGAGATCCGCATCAGCCAGCCGGGCCGCATGGATAAGCGTATCAGGGGCGCGACCAGCAGAATCGAGACCAACAGTACCGGCAAATAGACCGTGTGTTGACGGGCGGTGGGCAGATCCAGCCCGTCGCGAAGATCGACCGGAATCGCGACAAAGCTCGCCGCCAGTACCAGATGTAGAGCCAGCACACCGAAGTACAGCACGCGCAGTTCAGGCGCACAGACCGCCGCCCAGGACACCGGCTCTCGGCGGCGCGCCTGCTCGGGAGGCATCGGCACCAGGTAGAACAGCACCGGCAGGGCCAGCGCACCGGCCAGGCCCGAGGCGATGAACAAGCCGTTCAAACCCACCGCGCCATCGATCACGGGCCCCAACACGAAGGCCACCGAAAAGGCGATGCCGATGCTGACACCGATGATGGCCATGACCTTGGTCCGCTGCGATTCGCGGGTGAGATCCGCCGCCAGGGCCAGCGAGGCGCCCGACACCGCGCCCGCACCCTGCACCGCGCGGCCGATCAAGATCGCCACGATGTGATGGGCAAAGGCGGCGATGGCCGAGCCTAGGATGAAGATCACGAGACCCATGGCGATCACCGGCCGTCGCCCGATGCGATCGGACAGCGTGCCGAAGGGGATCTGCAGACAGGCCTGGGTCAGACCGTAGATGCCGAGCGTCAGTCCGACCATGAAGGGGGTTGCGTCGGGCAGTTTGTTGGCATACAGCGCCAGTACTGGCACGAGCATGAAGAGGCCGAGCATGCGCAAGAAGAACACGCCCGCGAGAGCCAAGGTGGCATGTCGTTCTTGCGCGGTGAAGGCGATGCTTTGAGACACGATGTAAACGAATTGAGCCGCGACGAAAAAACACCGTATAGTACTCGTTTGATCTTTGCCGGCGCCAGTCATAGCCGCACGCCTTGGGAAGCCCACAGTACTGTCCATGGATACGATTCATCTTCGCGGCGCACGCACGCACAATCTCAAGAACATCGATATCGACCTGCCACGCGATAGGCTCATCGTGATCACGGGCTTGTCGGGTTCGGGCAAATCCTCGTTGGCCTTTGACACCATCTATGCCGAAGGCCAGCGGCGCTACGTCGAATCCTTGTCGGCCTACGCGCGCCAGTTTCTGTCGATGATGGAAAAGCCCGACATCGACCACATCGAAGGTCTGTCGCCGGCGATTTCCATCGAACAGAAATCGACTTCCCACAATCCACGTTCGACGGTCGGCACCATCACCGAGATTTACGACTATCTGCGCCTGCTGTTCGCACGGGTCGGTGAGCCGCGTTGCCCTGATCACTCGGAAATTCTCGAAGCCCAGACCGTGTCGCAGATGGTCGATCAGGTGCTGGCGCTGTCGCCCGATTCCCGCTGGATGCTGGTCGCGCCAGTGGTGCGCGGTCGCAAGGGTGAGCATCACCAGGTGTTTGAACACCTGACGCGACTTGGTTATCTGCGCGCGGTGGTGGATGGCGAGGTGGTGATGCTCGATCAGCCGCCGGTGTTGGCCCTGCGTAAAAAGCACGACATCGATGTGGTCATCGACCGCTTCCGCGTGCGCGAGGACTTGAAGCAACGCCTGGCCGAGTCTTTTGAGTCCGCACTGGGCTTGGGCGAAGGCGTGGCGCGCGTGGTGCCGATGGAAGGCGAACGCGCTGGTCCGGGTGCCGAGTTGGTATTCTCCTCGCGCTTCGCTTGCAAGGTCTGCGGCTATTCCATCACTGAACTCGAGCCGCGCCTGTTTTCATTCAACAATCCCGTCGGTGCCTGCACCGCCTGCGATGGTCTGGGCGTGGTGCAGTTCTTCGATGAACAGCGCATCGTGCAGCGCCCGGACATCAGCCTGCCAGCCGGCGCGATCCGTGGCTGGGATAGACGTAACGCCTATTACTTCCAGCTCATCACTGCGCTCGCACGCCATTACGCCTTTGACATCGACAAGCCTTTCAATGAACTGCCGGCCAACATCCGCCAGGTCATTCTGCACGGCAGCGGCGAGACCGAGATGGAATTCACCTACTTCAAGGCGGGCGGCAAGGCGTACAAGAAAAAGCACGCCTTTGAAGGCGTATTGCCCAACATGGAACGCCGCTATCGCGAGACCGATTCGAATATGGTGCGCGAAGAATTGGCGCGCTATCAGGGCTCGAAAGCCTGCCCCGATTGCCTGGGCACACGCTTGAATCGCGCGGCGCGCAATGTGTTCGTGCACGAACACAATCTAGCGCAGGTCACCAGCATGGCTATCGGCGCGACCTATGGCTTCTTCGAGCAACTGAGCTTGCCCGGCAAGCGCGGCGAGATCGCTGAGAAAATCGTCAAGGAAGTGAAGTTGCGTCTGCAGTTTCTGATCAACGTCGGTCTCGATTATCTGACGCTCGATCGCAGCGCCGACACCTTGTCCGGTGGTGAAGCACAGCGTATCCGTCTCGCCAGCCAAATCGGCGCCGGCCTGGTCGGCGTGATGTATATCCTCGACGAACCGTCCATCGGTCTGCATCAACGCGACAACCAGCGTCTGCTCTCGACTCTGGTGCATCTGCGCGATCTCGGTAACACCGTGATCGTCGTCGAGCACGACGAAGAAGCGATCATGTCCGCCGATCACGTCGTTGACATGGGTCCCGGTGCCGGCGTGCATGGTGGCCAGGTGGTGGCGCAAGGCACGCCGGCACAGGTGTGCGCGAGTCCCGCGTCGCTGACCGGGCAATATCTCTCGGGCCGGCGTGGCATCGCTATTCCCGGTCTGCGTTTGAAAC
>JAYWAC010000081.1:0-17055 GCA_043782755.1 Pseudomonadota bacterium
CCGCCATTTGCGCGTCGCGTTGACGGAGGCGTTCCTGGCGCGCCATGACGAGACCCGCCGCGATCATGCTGAGCGATACCACCGCCACCAGCAGGGTCGCGAGGGCGTTGATTTCGGGCGAGAGGCCGAGTCGCACCTTGGAGTAAATCACCATCGGCAGAGTGCTTGCGCCCGGCCCCGACACGAAGCTCGATACCACCAGATCATCCAGCGACAAGGTAAAGGCTAACAGCCAGCCCGAGACCAGGGCCGGCGCGATGATCGGCAAGGTGATGACCAGGAAGACCTTGGATGGTCGCGCGCCAAGATCCATCGCCGCTTCTTCTATCGATGGGTCCATGCCAACCAGACGCGACTGCACCACCACCGTCACATAGGCCATGGCGAAAGTCGCGTGGGCAATGACTATCGTCAGGATGCCGCGCCCGGCTGGCCAGCCGATGGCCTGTTCCAGCGCGACGAACAACAACAGCAGGGACAAACCCGTGATCACCTCCGGCATCACCAGCGGCGCGGTGACGAGACCGCTAAACAGCGCGCGGCCACGGAATGACCCGAAGCGGGTCAGGCACAAAGCGGCGAGGGTGCCGAGTACCGTGGCAAGACAGGCGGTGATGATGCCTATCTTGAGACTCAACCAGGCGGCATCGAGGATCTGCTGGTTCTTGAGCAGTGCGCCATACCACTTGGTGGAAAAGCCGGCCCACACCGTCACCAGCTTCGATTCGTTGAAAGAATAGATGACCAGGGACACGATCGGCAGATAGAGAAATGCGAGCCCGCCGAAAAGCCAGCCGCGCAGGAACCAGTTGGCGCGTTTCACGCCATCGCCTCGGTGCGACGCCTGAGCCAGCTTTGCAGCATCATGATCAAGACCACCAGTGACAGCATCGCGATGGCGACAGCCGAGGCCACCGGCCAGGCGCGGTTGGCGAAGAATTCTTCCCATAGCACTTTGCCGATCATGAGCGTGTCGGTGCCACCCAGCAGATCGGGGATCACGAATTCGCCCAAGGCCGGAATGAAGACCAGCGAAAAGCCGGCGATGATGCCCGGTAAGGACAGCGGTAGGGTGATGGCGAGAAAGGCGCGCCACGGCCGGCAACCGAGATCGGCGGCGGCTTCGAGCAGTGTGTTGTCGAGTTTCTCCAAAGTCGCATAGAGCGGCAGGATCATGAAGGGCAGATAGGAATAGACGATGCCGACGTAGACCGCAAAGTTAGTGCGCATCATGACGATGGGTTGATCGATGATACCAAGCGCGATGAGCAGGTTGTTGATCACGCCGTTGTTGTTCAGCAGGCCTATCCAGGCATAGACGCGTAATAGAAAGGAGGTCCAGAACGGCAGCACCACCAGCATCAACAGCACATTGCGCCAGGCGCTGGTCGCGCGCGCCATGGCATAGGCCATGGGGTAGCCGAGGATGAGACAAATGAGTGCGGAGAAGAACGCGACCTCGACCGACTTCACATAGGTCTTCCAGTACAGCGCGTCTTCGATCAGAAAGCGGTAGTTAGCCAGATTGAGTTTGAGAGTGAGATAGCCGGAGGCGGTGCGTTCGATGAGGGCGCTGTAGGGTGGTTGCGCGATCAATTGCTCGGCGAAGGAAATCTTCAGCACGATCAGAAAAGGCACCAGAAAGAACAGCGCCAGCCAGGCATAGGGCAGCACGATCACGCCACGTCGTCCACCGAGGCCTAGCACGCCGACGAGGTTCAGTGCCCAGCGCAAGAGCGGCATGCGCAACAGTGCGCGCACCAGCGGTTCCGAGCCCTGCGCCAGGCGATCGCCGAGCGGCAGATAGCCCGCCCGACTCACGAGGTCAGCACCACACCGCTGGCGGCATGCCAGGACAACCACACCCGATCGTCCCAGTCGATGCGGTCCTCAGCGTGGCGGATGAGATTGGGCTGCGAGACTTTGACCGATAGCCCTGAGTCGAGCTTGACCTTGAATACCGAGATGTCGCCCATGTAGGCGATGCCTTCGACCATACCGTGCACGCAGTTCTCGTGGGTGTCGGCCGGCGCATCGCGACTGATAGTGATTTTCTCGGGACGCAGCGCCACCCAGATCGAGCCACCGGCCGAGGCCGCCACGCCGTGATTGATATAGAGCGTACAACCGGCGGCCGCCGAGTGGATACGCACGTAGTCGTTGTCTTCGTCGACGATATGGCCTTCGAAAATATTGGCCGAGCCGATGAAGTCGGCAACGAAGCGGCTGTTAGGGAACTCGTAGATTTCGCTCGGTGTGCCGGTCTGCACGATGCGGCCGTGATTCATCACGCCGATGCGCGAGGCCAGCGTCATGGCTTCCTCTTGATCATGGGTGACGATGACGAAGGTCACGCCCAAGGTGTCTTGAATATTCATCAGTTCGAACTGGGTCGACTCGCGTAGTTTCTTGTCGAGTGCGGCCAGCGGCTCGTCGAGCAGCAGGAGCTTGGGTTGTTTGACCAGCGCGCGCGCCAGCGCCACGCGTTGCCGTTGACCGCCGGAGAGTTGATGGGGTTTGCGGCGTGCGAAGTCGGACAGCTTGACCAGCTCCAGCATGGCTTCGACCTTGTCGCGGATCTCCTGGCGCGGTCTCTTGTCCTGCTTGAGGCCGAAGGCGACGTTGTCCAGCACGGTCATGTGCGGAAACAAGGCATAGGATTGGAACATCATGTTGACCGGCCGCTGGTAGGGCGCGATATCGGTCATGTCGATGCCGTCGATAGTGATACGCCCGGCACTCGGCTGCTCGAAGCCGGCCAGCATGCGCAACAGCGTGGTCTTGCCACAGCCGGAACCGCCTAACAGGCAGAACAGCTCCTTGTGATAGATGTCGAGCGAGACCTTGTCGACCGCGACGAACTCACCAAATTTCTTGCTCACCTGCTCGATGCGCACATAGGGCTGCGCCTGCGCGTCGGTCCATGGCGTCGGTGCGGGGACGCGCGCGCTCGGCGCCGCGTTTGTCGCCTCGCTCATGGCCTTATTGATTGGTCTTGATGCGGGTCCACGCGCGCGTGACCAGGCGGTCGTAGTCCGGTGGATTGACGATGTTGGGGAACAAGGTCGCGCGCGTCGCCGCATCGGGATAGACAACGGGATCGTTGATGACCTTGGGATCCATCTTAAGCGACGCCGCGAGGTTGGCATTGGCGTAATGCACCTGGTCGCTGATCGCGGCGGTGACCTCGCCGCGCAGGATGTAGTCGAGGAACTTGTAGGCGTTCTCGACATGGGGTGCATCCTTGGGGATGGCCATGGTGTCGAACCACATGAGCGTGCCTTCCTTGGGGATCACATAAGCAATCTCGTTACCGTTCTTGGCCTCCTGTGCGCGATCGCGGGCCTGGAAGATATCACCGCTCCAACCCATCACCAGGCACAACTCGCCGTTGGCGAGATCGTTCAAGTACTGCGAGGAATGGAAATACTTGATGTGCGGGCGCACCTGCATCAAGGCCGCCTCGACCTTGCTCAGATCCGCCTCGGTCTGACTGTCGGTGGGACGGCCGAGATAGCGCAGCATGAGCGGCACCACTTCGCTAGGCGTGTCGAGCATGCTCACGCCGCAATCCTTGAAGCGCGCGACGATCTCAGGCTTGAACAGCATGTCCCAGCTGGTGATGGGCGCGTCGTTCATGCGTTCCTTGATCTTGGCGACGTTGTAACCGATGCCGTCGGTGCCCCATAGATAAGGCAGCACATAGGCATTGTCCGGGTCGTAGCCGGCCAGGGATTTCATGATCGCCGGGTCGAGGTTTTTGTAGTTCGGCAGCTTGTTCCGGTTCAGCCGCTGAAAGATGCCGGCCTTGATTTGCCGCGCGACGAAATTGGCAGACGGCACCACGATGTCATAACCGGTGTTGCCCGCCAGCAGTTTGGCTTCCAGCACTTCGTTGCTATCGAACACGTCGTAGCGAACCTTGATGCCGGTTTCCTTTTCGAAGTTGGCGACCGTGTCGGGCCCGATATAGTCTGACCAGTTATAGACGTTCAAGATTTTCTCTTCGGCCGCAGCCTCGGTGCTGGCCGCAGGTGCGGGCACGGCTGCTTCGGCCTTGGCCGGCGCGGTGCTCGCCGTGCCGCCGCTGTTGTCGCCACCGCCGCAGGCGCCGAGCAATACGATCAGACACGACAGGACTAGCATGCGCGGACGGAGCGGGGACATGGTCGATTCCTTCAAGACAGAGAACGGGGAGAGGTCACGCATGGCCACGCGCCGCCTTAAGGGTGAGGTCCAGACACAGTCGCGCGCGTTCGATCAATTCGTCAATCTCGGCGCGGCTCATGACCAGCGCCGGCGCGATGATCATCGTATCGCCGACTGCGCGCATAACGAGGCCGTTGTCGAAACAGAAGTCGCGGCACAAGGTGCCGACTTCGCCTACCGGCGTAAAGCGCTTGCGGTTGGCCGTGTCGCGCACCAGTTCCAGGGCGGCCATGAAACCCACGCCGCGTACTTCGCCGACCAACGGATGGTCGGCCAATTCGCGCAGACGCGATTGCAAATAGGGACCGGTGTCATCGTGCACGCGTTCGACGATGTGTTCGTCGCGCAGGATGCGCACATTGCGCTCGGCGACCGCACAACAGGTCGGATGGCCGGAATAGGTGTAGCCATGATTGAACTCGCCACCACGCTCGATAAGAGTTTGTGACACCGCATCGCTGACCATCACGCCGCCGATGGGCAGATAGCCTGAGGACAGGCCCTTGGCGATGACCATGAGATCCGGCGTGAAGCCGAAATGCTCGCAGCCAAACCAGCGCCCAAGCCGGCCGAAGCCGCAGATCACTTCGTCACTGACCAGCAGGATGCCGTACTTGCGGCAGATACGTTCGATCTCCGGCCAGTAGCTGGCGGGCGGTACGATCACGCCACCCGCGCCTTGGATGGGCTCGCCGATGAAGGCCGCGACCTTATCGGCACCGATGGCGAGGATGCGTTCCTCCAGGCGTTGCGCGGCGAGCAAGCCAAACGCTTCCTGGTCTGGTGAGACGCCCTGTTCGAACCAGTAGGGCGGCTCGATGTGTTCGATGCCAGAGATCGGCAGATCGCCCTGTGCGTGCATGTAGCGCATGCCACCGAGGCTGGCGCCGGCCACGGTGCTGCCGTGATAGGCCAGCCAGCGACTGATGATGACCTTGCGTTGCGGCTGCCCCTGCACCTGCCAGTAGTGACGCACGAGACGCACTACGGTGTCATTCGCTTCGGAACCCGAGCAAGTGAAGAACACGTGATTGAACTGTGCCGGCGTGACTTCGGCGAGCAGCGCGGCGAGCGCCAGAGTCGGCGGCGTCGCGGTCTTGAAGAAGCTGTTGTAGAACGGCAGCTCGAGCATCTGCGCAGTCGCCGCATCGACCAGTTCACGTCGTCCGTAGCCGACATTCACACACCACAGGCCAGCCATGCCATCGAGGATGCGCTGACCTTCCGAGTCCCACAGATAGACGCCTTCAGCACGGGTGATGATGCGCGCGCCGCGCGCATGCAGCGCCTTACTGTCGGTGAAGGGATGCAGATAATGGCGACGGTCGAGATCCTGCCAGCCGACGGTGTCGTGTGATGTGGCAAGCGTGCTCATGTCGAGGGCGGGATCTCTGGCTCCAATGCTTGTGATGACAGCGGCGCGTGAGCGACGCGGGTCGATGATCGCGGGCGATGGAGCCATCATTAACATGTTTCATCTGGAGCGTCGAGCCACGCCCGCGAGGTGCGCGACAGGCTGTCTTGCCGGTGCGTACAGCGGGCGCGCATGATGCCCAGACACCGCGCACATCGCGCGCGGAAATCCGTGCCAGAGCCATGCCTCAAGTCGCCGCCAGTGACATCTCTTATTACACTGCGAGCGCGGTCGCGCGGCCGTCCTGCGACACCTTGGCGGGCGATGTCGAGTGCGACGTGGCGGTGGTGGGCGGTGGCATCACTGGCTTGTCGGCGGCACTGCATCTGCGCGCGCGCGGCTACGACGTGATGCTGCTCGAGGGAGACGTGATGGGCGCAGGCGCATCGGGTCGCAGTGGCGGGCAGGTCTTGCCCGGTTTTGCCTGTGGCTTGTCGACGCTGGCCGAGTATCTCGGCGCCGCCGATGTGCGACGACTATGGGATATGTCGCGCGAAGCGGTGCAATTGACCCGCGATTTTATCAGCCGCCATGCCATTGCCTGCGACTGGCGCGACGGCCACCTTGATACCGCGCTCAAACCACGTCAGCGGACCGAGCTCGCGGCGCTGGCCGAAAGCCTGTCCCGCGATTTCGGCGAAACTCAGCTCGAATTGCTGGAGGGCGAGGCCCTCGCGCGCGAAGTGGTGAGCCCGCGCTATTGCGCGGGACTCTATGACCGCGACGCCGGTCATCTACATCCTCTCAACTACACTCTCGGCCTGGCCCAGGCCGCGCAGGCGGTCGGCGTGCAATTGTTCGAGCACACGCCGGTGCTGGCCTTGGAAATGGGCCCTAGACCGCAACTGCGCACCGCGACCGGCGCGGTGAGCGCGCGTTACGTGATACTCGCGCAGAACACCGGGATACCGATACTCGTCCCGCGCTTGCGCGCCAAGATCATGCCGGTAGGCACTTATATCGCGGCCACCGCCCCGTTAGGCGCGGCCCGCGCCCGCGCACTGCTGCCGCGCAATGCGGCGGTCTGCGACATCAACTTCGTGCTGGACTACTTCCGGCTGTCGGCTGATCACCGTTTGTTGTTCGGTGGCCGCGTGAGCTATTCGGGCATGACACCGCCACGTCTCGAAGCTTCGATGCGCGCGCGTATGCTGCGTGTGTTTCCAAGTCTCGGCGATGTCGCTATCGACTACACCTGGGGCGGTGAAGTGGATATCACCCTCAACCGCGCGCCGCACTTCGGCACACAACATGGGCGGGTGCTCTATGCGCAGGGCTACTCGGGCCACGGCATGGCGCTAAGCGCACTGGCCGGCAAATTGATGGCTGAGGCGGTGGCGGGACAGACAGAGCGCTTCGACGTGTTCAGTCGTATTTCCCATCGCGATTTTCCCGGTGGGCGGTGGCTGCGCACGCCAGCCTTGGTATTGGCGATGCTGTATTACCGGCTGCGCGATCTGTTGTAGGTGCGAATTCATGCGCACATTAAAACGCGTGCCCCATAGGCCAAACCCCGGCATGAATGTGCGAATGAATTCGCACCTACAGGACGGCGAAACGACGTCGGACGATGTTCGATTACAGAATGAAATCGGTCGAGGTCAGGCCGATCAAGCCCTTCAGATCGATCTGAAAATCGGCGTGGGCGTCGCCATTCACATCGCCTTCCACCACCGTGTGGTCGAGGCTGGTGCCGGCCTCATTGAACAACACGAAATGCAATTGGCCGGCGACATGGCTGAAGCCGGCTTTGCCGATGAAGTGGAAGGCATTATTGCTGCCGCCAGTGATGGCATCGAGGGTCGAGAGATCGATGCGATCAGTGCCGTGCAGGAAATCGCGAATCAGATCGCGCGTGCTTGCACTGGTGCCGCTCTCGCTGAGTGCATTGAAATCGAAGACGTCGCGTCCGCTACCACCGGTCAGCTGATCCTTGCCGCCACCGCCAATCAGCGTATCGGCACCATTGCCGCCCAGCAGCTTGTCGTTGCCGAGTGCGCCCACCAGTTTGTCATTGCCATCAAGGCCAGCGAGGGTATTGGCGCCGCGGTTGCCCAACAGTGCATTGTTGGCGTCATTGCCGGTGGCGTTGATATTAGCCGCGCCCAGCAGGGTCGCGGCGCTGGCGCCATCGCCCAGCACGACGCTGGCCGAACACAGCACTTCCGCGCTACCGGCCAGATCGACTTTGACGTTGTCGCTGGCGGTGACGCTGCAATTGACTGCGTGACTTAAAGGCCCGCCATGAAATTGAACCTCGAAGATGCCGCTCGCGACACCGATGCTGTAACCGCCGGCCGTGCCGGTGGTATCGCTGGCGACGGTCGCGCCGGACTGACGCGCATCGACCACGATGCCGGCCCGCTGTTCGCCAATGTCATAGAAGTTGTCGCCGTCGGTGTCGGTGATCGCAACGCCGGTGATGAAGACCTTGCTGCCTGACCGTCCGAAGTTCTGGGTGGCGTCGACCGAGTTGAAGGCCTGGCTCTCGCCGTCGAATAGAAATAGGCCCTGCTTGATACCGATGCCGATTTCGCGAAAGTCGGTGCTGAGGATGTTCTCGCGATGCAGCGCGCTTTTGAACAGTCCTTCATGATTGGCGAAAGTGAGGTCGGTCGCGTTGGCGGTACCCGATGTGCCGTTGATAGCGATGTTCTCACCGAGGAAGCCGCCGTTCGGAAAGGTATAGCCGGCGTCCGCAATGCGGCTCGACGGCGTGCCGTCGCCAATACCCTGGTGCTCGAACAGATCGTGGTCGAGCATGAACTGGCTGTGCCCGCGCGCGGCGTCGACCAGTTTGTCGTTGGGGGCGAGCGGCGCCTTGGGCGTGCCGTTCAAGGTGCCAGCCGGCAGGTCCTTGTTGAGATCGATGCCGAAGCGTTTTGCTTCGCTCAAGGGATCGAGTCTGGCGCGATTGACCAGTTCGAGCATCAGTTGTTCGTTGAGGGAAAATTCCGCCATCGTTGTCACTCGTCCCGTGCGGCGCCCCGCGCCTGTCGATAGCTTGAAAGTCTAGGGCAGCATCCGCCGCATGCATTCAAACAATTGTCTTTTTGCGGGCCTGGCCCACAGATTCGAGCCGCTTGGTCGCGCCGCCTGGTGGCTATGGCGGCGGCGACCCGCGCTTCTTGATACAAGTCAGCACGGCGCTGCGGCGGGCGCGCGACGGATATCTGGTACGCGGCGCACTGTCGCCGGCAATTGGGGTCCAACACCACGGCAAGGCTGTCGCGGCGCGCAGCTCGGTCTAGACTTGGAGGATGAGACCGATGGCTGTTCGTGATTTTCTAAGGGGTGCCGGCTTGCTGTGGCTGCTGACGCTCGCAAGCGTAAGCCCGGCGGTGACCGTGCATACCTGGATCGACGCCGACGGTGTGCGCCATTTCGCCGACGCGCCGCCGGCCGGCGATGCGGGCGCCGGTGCCAGCGAGATCACGGTCGATGTCGGCGATGCGCTGGCGCCCGGCGATGCCGACTACTACTCCATTTCCCATCAATGGCAACGGCTACGCGCTGAGCGCGAGGCACAGAACGCCATGGATCTCGAACGGCGGCGTATCGATGCCGTGCAGACGGCAACTTCGTCACCCACGGTGGCGAAAGACGAACCGCAGCCGCGCTACTATCCGAATTACTACGCCTTGCCGCCGCGCTTCGGGCCGCTCTATCCGCCGCCGTCCGCGCAACCCGGTCCACCCTCGCCGCGTAATGCCTTCGTCAACACGCCACCACCGCTGTGGCCGCGCGAGCGTTGAAGCCTGCGCGCGCTATTTGGCGCGCTGAATGACGAAGCGATAAACACCATCCTCGACACTGGCCTTGAGCAGCGCATGACCGGTGCTGCGGCAGAAGGCACGGAAATCGGTATCAGCAGCGGGATCGGTCGCTAGTATTTCCAGCGTGCCGCCGATCGCGATGTCGCGCAGTGTCTTCTTGGTTTTTAAAATCGGTAGCGGACAGTTCAGTCCGCGAGTGTCGAGCAGCAGGTCGGCCATGGGCGTCGGTCTCTTGCGGGTGGCGAGACGATGATGCGCCGTGCGCCGTCGCCAGTCATGCCTCACCCTAGCATAGGCGCGCGGCTATACTGAGTCGCCCACGCAGGGCATCGCCATGGCGGCTTCATCCACGCCAACAAACATCGCGCCGAAGCACGGCAAAAGGGAGAGCATGACTCACCGCATCACCCACGTTTGTTCGCAGCGTATTGATGGCAACCTGGTCGAACCAAAGACAGCGCCGGCCAACAGTGCGTTGGTGGGGGTGGTGTCTTGAGCGCGACATGAGCCTGCACGAACACATCGTACTGAACGCACCGCAGTATCTTGCCTGGGGCGGCCTCGTGATCGGCGTGGTGTTCGGCGCGGTGGTGGAACGCACGCGCTTCTGTGCGATGGGCGCCTTGTCGGATGTCGTCGCGTTTGATGATGGCCGGCGCCTGCGCTCGTGGTTGCTGGCGAGTGCCGTGGCGATCATCGGTGCACAGCTCTTGCAGAGCGGCGGTGTGGTGGAACTCGGACTCAGCATGTATCTCGCGCCCAGCCTGAACTGGCTGGGTAATATGTTGGGTGGCGTGTTGTTCGGCATCGGCATGGTGTTCGCCGGGGGGTGCGCGAGTCGCAACCTGGTGCGCCTGGGGGGCGGTGATCTACGCGCGGCAGTCGTGTTAGTAGTGATGGGTATGTTTGCCTATATGACCCTTGGCGGCATCCTCGCGCCGCTGCGTGTGACGCTTGAGAGTGCGACCGCCGTTGATCTGCCCGGCGACATGAATCAATCGCTGGCTTCCATGTTGACGCTTGCGAGTGGCGTGGCTACCGGCACGGCGCGTGGGCTGGTGACGGCCGTGCTCGCCGGCAGTCTTCTCGTCTACTGCTTTCGCGACGCGTCATTTCGCGCTTCGCCGGCCCTGATCGCGGGCGGCCTTGGCGTGGGGTTGTGTGTGGTCGCGGCCTGGGCTGTGAGCGGGCTCGCCTACGACGAATTCGCCGATGTGCCGCAGGCGCCGCAGGCCTTGTCCTTCGTGCGCCCTAGCGGTGACACACTGGAATATCTCGAACGCTATACCGCGAGTCCGGTGCCGGGCTTTGGCGTGGCGACGGTCGTGGGTACCGTGCTTGGCGCCTGCCTCGCGGCCTGGCGTGCGGGACGTTTCAAACTGGTCGGCTTTGCCGACAGCGGCGACACCTTGCGCAATCTCGCCGGTGCCGCGCTGATGGGCGTGGGTGGTGTGGTGGCGATGGGCTGCAGTATTGGTCAGTCGGTGAGCGGGGTATCGACACTCGCCGCCGGCTCGTGGCTTTCGGCGGTGTCCTTGATCATCGGCGGTCTGTGCGGGCTGCGCCTATTGGAACGCCTACTCGACGCTTGAGCTGCACTACAACTTGGCGAGGATCGCCTGCGCGCGCGTGAACATCGGCATCACGCCCAGGCCGATTTTTTCCCAGGCCGGATCGTGGCGCTGGCCACGGCGATGCAGCTTGACGTTCAGACAGGCGATGCAGGCCAGACGATAACCGGCCAGGGCCTGATACCAGGGGATCGCTTCATAACGTCGGCCGCTGCCTTGCTCATAGAGTTCGCGCAGGCGTGCCGGTGCGAGCGGGAAGATCGGGTGATAGGCCGGCGTCCAGTTGGCCGGGTCGGCAATCATCATCAACCAGCCGATGTCGAGCAGCTTGGCGCCGATGCCGGAGATTTCCCAATCGATGATGCCAGTCAGCTGGCCCTCGTGATAGAGCAGATTGCCGGGCTGATAGTCGCCGTGAAACAAGCCTATCGGCTGACCGTCGGGCAGATTCGCGAGTAGCGCTTGCTCGGTGGTCTCGGCGGCCTTCACCCATGCCGGCTCCGGTGCCTGGGCATAGATGCGTTCCCAGCGCGTGATCTGATCGGTCAGCGCTTCGGGCTGTTCCCAGTCCGGCAGATGAGTGTGCCAGTCGAACTGGTGCATCCGCGCCAGGGCGTTCGCGCATTGTTCCCATAGTGGCTCGGCGGCTGCGGCCGAACGCTCGAACAGCGCTGGTGGATCCCACACGAAGAACACGCGGCCCGGCAGGCGCTCCATGACGATGAAGGGCACGTCGAACCAGGGGTTGTCATCATAGGCCCACGGCACCTGGGGCACCGGCACGCCGGCCTTGTGCAGGGCACGCATCAATGGTGCCTGACGATAAACATCGGTGTTGCCATGTCGACGCACACCCTTGGGTGGCAGCTTGATCACATAGCCGGTAGTCGCGCCCTGCCCATCGACCACTTCGAACAGGAAGGTTAGGCCGGCATGGCCGTCTGATTCCTCAAGCTTGGTCAGTCGCGCGGCACTGCCGAGCTCCGCACTTAAGAAGGCACTGAGGCCCGCGCGCAATTGTTCGATGTCCACGAATGCTCCCCACACTGGCTCAAAGCGGCGCCGGAATCATAACGCAGTGACCAGTCGCGCGTGTGCCAGTCGTCTAAAGAATGACAGCCACCGGCCGTTAGCTTGAAGGAGTGCCAGGCGGACCCGCATGTGTGGTGCTCGCCGTTCTGTCATTGCCTGCGGAAATCGAGGTCAACGCGTGAAATCATCGCGGACTGCGCTGTGTTGTCATTCTTTGCCAGCGTCCTTAAGGGTCACCGTGATCCTGGCCTTGGCCTTGCATGCCTGTGTGGCTTGCGCGGTCGATGTGACCGTGATGGTCCATGACGGCGCCGGCGCGCCGCTCAGCGATGCGATAGTCGCGCTGTATCCGCACACTGGCGTAGTAAGCGCGGCTATCGCCTCAACCGAACGCAAGATGGATCAGGTCGACAAACAGTTCTTGCCGCGTGTGCTCGCCATTCATGTCGGCGACACGGTTATCTTTCCCAACAGCGACAACATCCGTCATCACGTCTATTCCTTTTCGCCGGCGCGCACTTTCCAACTGCCGCTCTATCGTGGCATTCCCAGCGAGCCGGTGCGTTTTGATACCGCCGGCAAGGTCGTGCTCGGCTGCAATATCCATGACCGCATGTCGGCCCATATCTATGTGCTCGACGCGCCCTTGTTCGCCATGACGGAAGCGGGCCGTCATACTTTTTCAGGCGTGGCGCCGGGTGATTACGAAGTGGCGGTGTTTCATCCCCGCCAGTCCGAGCAGACGGACGGCGCGCGGCGCGCCTTGCATGTCGCGCCACAAGCCACGCAGAGCGTCGAGCTAGCGGTCGAAGTACAGGACGCTGTCGCGCCGGACAACACCGCCCGGTCACCGCTGGAACTCAAATTTCAGGCCTTGCGCCGTGGCGCGCACTAGTCTTCGCCGTCGGTTGATCGTGCTGCTGGTGGCGGCACTGGGTGTGGTCCAGATCTTGACCTTGACGGCCGTGCTGCTCGCCACCCAGCGCAATGTACGCAGCGAGCTTGAGGCCAAGCTCAAGGTCGCCGAAGGCGTGTTCGAGCGTCTTTATGAAACGCGTTTTCGTCAGCTATTGGCTTCGGTCGAAGTATTGGCCGCCGACTTCGGTTTCAAACAAGCGGCAGCGACCGGCGACAGCGCAACCATCGAATCGGTGTTGGAAAATCACGGCGCGCGCGCCGGCGCCGATCTGGCCGTGCTGGTCGGACTCGACGGTCACACCGTCGCGAGCACCGGCGCCCACGATAGCCTGATGGCCAATGCGGCGTGGCAGGCCATGCTCGCGCAACTGCGCCGCGACGATTACGCCCTCGCGACCCTGGCGGCCAACAACACTGGCTATCAACTGGTGGCGGTGCCGGTCGCGGCGCCGGAGAAGATCGGCTGGTTGCTGATGGGCTTCGCCATCAACGACAAACTGGCGGCAGAAATGCAGCATCTGACCGGCTTGGAAGTGTCCTTCGTCAGCCTCGCCCCGCAGCTGCGACTGTTGGCTTCGACCCTGGACGGCACGGCGCGCGCGCCCTTGGTGGCCAGCGTCAGTTTCAGTCGCGCGCCAGATCCACGGGCGGTGCGCGACTTGCACCTTGAAGACCAAGACTATCTGACCCGCGTGCTGCCACTCGCTTCGGCCCAGGAGGGCATCGAGGTGGTGTTGCAGCAGTCTCTCACCGCAGCGCTGATGCCCTATCACCGCCTGGCCTGGCGTCTGGCTGGATTCTTCACCCTGGTACTGGTGCTGGCACTCGCCGCCGGTGTGTCTGTGGCGCGCGGTATTACCGCGCCCTTGCAACAGTTGGCGGCGGCTGCGGCACGTATCGGCGAGGGCCACTACGGGCACGAAATCGAAGTCAAATCCGACGATGAAATCGGGCAGCTGGCTTCGACTTTGAACGGTATGCAGGTTGAAATCGCCGAGCGCGAGCATCGCATCGTGCACCAGGCTCATCATGATGATTTGACCGGCCTGCCCAATCGCTGGCTCGCCAATGATCGTCTGGCCGGCGCCATCCATCGCGCGCAGCGCAGCGGCCGCGCCTTCAGCGTTGCGCTGCTCGACCTGTCGCGTTTCAAACAGATCAACGACAGCCTCGGTCATCACATCGGCGATGTGGTGTTGCAGGAAACGGCGCGACGCATCGTCGCCCGCACCCGTCGCGCCGACACCGTCGCGCGACTCGGTGGCGATGATTTTCTGCTGATACTGGAAGGCGCCGATACCAGCCAGGCACGCGACATGCTCGGCGTACTGCGCACCAGCCTGACCCAGCCTATTGAACTCGAAGGCATGAGTGTCTCGCTCGATTTTCGCGCCGGGGTGGTGAGCTATCCCGACCATGGTGAAGACCCTTCGGCGCTGATGCGACGCGCGGAGATCGCGATGTATGACGCCAAGGAATCGCAGGACTGGTTGGTGGCCTATCGTGCCGGCCGCGACGAAGGACATCTGCGTCAGCTCGCCATCGTCGCGACTTTGCCAGCCGCGCTGGCGCGCGACGAATTGACATTGCATTACCAGCCCAAGGCCGACATTGCTAGCGGGTCCATCACCCAGGCCGAGGCGCTGGTGCGCTGGATACATCCGCAGTTCGGCTTTCTGCCACCGGACGAATTCATCACGGTCATCGAACAGTCCGGCAACATCTCGACACTCACCGCCTGGATCATCGACCGCGCCGCGCGCCAGTGTCGCGAGTGGCTGACACGCGGCTTGGACATCAAGGTCAGTGTCAATCTGTCGGCCCTCGATCTCGTCAACGAAGAACTGCCGAATCTGCTCGAACGTGCGCTGACGCAATACCGCCTGTCGCCCCGCCAACTGGGTTTGGAAGTGACCGAGTCGGCGGTGATGCGCGACCCGACCACGGCCTTGGCGGTGCTTGCACGTCTGCGTGAAACGGGCTTTGGTTTGTCCATCGACGACTTTGGTACCGGTTATTCCTCGCTCGCGCAGTTGAAGCGCATGCCGGTCGACGAACTCAAGATAGACAAGTCTTTCGTGTTGCACTTGAGCGAATCGTCGGACGACGCCGTGATCGTCAAATCGACCATTGATCTCGCCCACACGCTCGGCCTCAAGGTGGTGGCGGAGGGCGTCGAGACCGTCGATGCCTGGCACACCCTGCGCGAGCTCGGCTGCGACACCGCGCAGGGCTATCTGATTTCCAAACCGCTGGCGCCAGCCGACTTCGAGGGATGGTTGCGCGCCAATGGCCAGTCTTGTGTGACCTTGACGGAGGTAGCGGCGTGACCGGATTGATGAAACGCAAGCAGCGACGGTGCTGGTCGCTAGTCAGCGGAGTGTTGTTTAACGTGCTCTGCATGGCCGCACAGGCTGATCCCTTGCCGAACAACAGCCGCATACTCGCAACCGGCGGCGCAACGCAGATCGAAGGTCAGGCCGGTGGCGGTATCGTGCCGTGGGCGGTGCTGGCGGGCTATGGCTCGAGTGATGAAGTGGGCGCAAGCGGCTTCTACACCCACGTCGACTTGAAAGACTATTCGCTGAATGCCTTTGGCGTGGCGGTGAGTTTCGACAATCGCATCGAGCTTTCACTTGCCCGTCAGGAATTCGACTTGGGCACGCTGGGCAAAGCACTCGGTGTGCCCGACAAGCAGCTGCGCCAGAACATATTCGGTATGAAGCTGCGTCTCTACGGCGATTTGATCTATGGCCCCTTGCCGCAGTTTGCCTTCGGCATGCAGTACAAGAACAATCTCGATTTTGGTATTCCCTCGGCGGTCGGGGCACGCCATAGCGATGATGCGGATTTCTATCTGAGCGCGGCCAAGCTGTGGCTGGCAGGGCCTTTCGATCGCAATGTCTTCGCCAATATCACGCTGCGCTACACGCGCGCCAACCAGGGTGGCCTGCTCGGCTTCGGCGGCGATCGCGGCGACAGTCGCGAAGTGATGTTCGAGAGCGCGCTGGGCGTGTTCCTGACCCGCTACATCGCCATCGGCGCCGAGTATCGCCAGCAGCCGGACAAGCTCGGCTTCTCACCGCAGAGCGATTGGTTCGACGCTTTCATTGGCGTATTTCCGAACAAACATGTTGCGCTGGTCGCGGCCTATGCTGATCTCGGCACCGTGGCGACGCTGCCTGATCAGCGTGGCTGGTATCTGTCACTGCAACTGGCGTTTTAGGAGGCGAGATGGGAATTCAGTGGCGTCGTACGCAGCTTACAAGCGTGGTGCTGCTGCTCGCACTGCTGTGCGGGACGGGTAATGCACCGGCGTCAACGCCGCTCTACGATCAGTTGGGTGGCGAGCAGGGCGTGGTCGCGATAGTCGATCAGTTCCTCGCCAAGCTCGCCGACGATCAGCGCATCAATCACTTCTTCGCCGAGACCAATCTCAAACGCTTTCGCGAGAAACTCATCGAGCAGTTCTGCGCGCTGAGTGGCGGGCCATGTACCTACACCGGCGACAGCATGCAGCAGAGCCATGCCGGCATGGGTGTGAATCACGCCGCCTTCAATGCGCTGGTCGAAGATCTGATCGAGGCCATGGAGCATTGCAAGATCGCTACCGGTGCGCAGAACCGCTTGCTGGCCCTGCTCGCACCCATGCACAAGGACATCATCGAAAAGCCTTGAGAAGCGGCGTGTGTTCACGCCGCTTCTTACGGACGGGAACTCAGACGCCCGGTGGCGGCGCTGGATACCATGCCTCGGGGGCCGGCATCGGCTTGTCGGTCGGAATGATGAAGAGTTCGGCGGTGGTAGTGGTGGCGTCTTCGGTGTCGTAGTAGGCATAGGGCACCGTGCCCTGCCAGGTGCCCGACTGGATCATCTTGAAACCACGCTTCTCGAATTCCGCGCAACGCTCGCTCCAGCTCATATCGCCGCAATGGAAGGCAGTATGGTGTATGCCTTCGCCATGACGCTCTAGGAATTCGGTGTAGATGCTCGGGCCTTGGGTCGGCTGGATGATTTCCCACATCATCGAACCGTTGAAGGCCAGGCACAGCTTCATGGCGTAGTCGGCCGGTTGGCCACGGAAAGTCATGTCGCTGACCGTGGTCTTGTCGAAGGTGTACACCGCCCAAGGCCC
>JAYWAC010000082.1:0-42092 GCA_043782755.1 Pseudomonadota bacterium
AAGGGTCTCCTTGCGCCAGTGCTCCTGTGACTCTGGCAGCGGATGGAGGAGCGGACTCCCGTGTTGGTCGAGCCACTCGATCGTGTCGAATATGAAGTCTACCTGCTGCTCGGCCAGCGTCGCCATGTTCGAGAGCACGGAGGGGGACATGGCGCTCGATGGAAGAAAGAGGTTGGGGAAGCCATGGACCATGGTGCCGAGATAGTTGACGGGGCCGTCGGCCCACGCGTCTTTCATCGATCGCCCCCCCATGCCCAAGATGTCGATGGCGAAGACCGGCCCTGAGATGGCGTCGAAGCCCGTCGCATAGACGATGACGTCGAGGGGTATCGTCTCGGCGGTCGTTCTGATCCCTTCGGAAACGATCTGCTCGATGGGAGTCTCGGGCACGGCGATGAGACGGACGTGTGGCTGATTGAAGGTCTTAAGGTATATGTCGCTCTGACACGGCCGCTTTCCGCCGTACGGATGATCCCACGGCACCAAGTGATCCGCAGTCCACGGATCTCCCACCTGCGCATGCATCCGCTGGCGGATGAAGTCGGAGATGGCGGCATTCGCCTCAGGTAGATACGCGTCCCTGAAGGCCAGTGCGATGTAGTTGCCGTCCCACGCCCGCTGCAATGCCCGCTCACGCCCCGTAGCATCGAGCTCGAGGAATCGCTCGTCGCCCATGCCCAGCGGGGTATGGCCACCGTAGGTCTCGCGGAATGCGCGTCGGATCGTTTGCGGATCCTCGCGCAGCGCAGCGACCAGATTCGGGTCCATCGGCCCCGCGCTTGTCGGGGTGACATAGTTGGCGGTGCGCTGGAAGACGTAGACCTCGGCCGCGACCTTCGCGATTTCCGGTATCACCTGAACGCCGGATGAGCCGGTGCCGATCACGCCGACGCGCTTGCCGCGCAGATCGATGCTGGTGTCCTTGGGCCAGCTCGAAGTGAAGTAGGTCTCACCGGCGAAGTCATCTACACCCTCGATGTCCGGCATCTTGGGATCTGAGAGCGCTCCGATGGCGAGGACAGCATACCGGCAGACGATCGTTTCGTCGGCGGAGGTCCGCAGGGACCACAAGCCCATATCCTCGTCGTAGCTCGCCGAGATTACCTTTGTGTCGAAAGAGATGTCCTTTAGAACGTCGCAGCGCTCCGCCACGAAGCGGAGATAGCGCTGGATCTCCTCCTGTCCCGCGCAGGCGTTGGACCAGTCCCAATCGCGCACGATGTCATTGTCGAAAAAATACGCGTAGTTGTAGCTCTCGACATCGCAGCGTGCACCCGGGTACGTGTTCCAATACCACGTTCCGCCGACGTCGGATGCGCGCTCGAAACCCCTGACGCTGAGTCCGCGTTGCCGTGCCTGCCAAAGGGCGTAGATCCCAGCGAAACCGGAGCCGACAACGACCACGTCGCAATCGGGCTGTGCTTTGGGGCTCTGATTCTCGGTCATATCATCTCTCGCGAAATGTCTTAGCACTCGGACAGGCTGGATGAGATGGAGGGAGGGCGAGCCCCCGCGTCCGATTTCGCGATTATAGGGGTAGCATTCTCACTTGCTACGGTAATTTGGGCGCGGTACGGGATTGTGGCCAGCGCGGCGGACTCGCGATGCTGGTCAGATTAGGACTCGACGCTATTTTAGGCTTGGAAAGCTACGGGGCTTGGTCGGTAGCGCAAAGCGACAGGGCGGTCACAGGTAATCGTGAGCACGCGCATTTTCGCAGACCGTAGTACGGACTGCCTATATGCGCTCGGGCTGATCAACGCTGACTGACTATCGGTTCGCGCGGCCTCACTCACGCGGCCGCCCACTCGACGCCCTCTCCTCAAGCATGCTATCGACGCACCGCTATTTCTTGCGTCTTGCCTCGCGCAGATCCCCGCCAACCCCTCGTAGCTCCTTACCAAATTACCGAGCGAGGATGTCCCGCGCACGAATTTGATCTTCGCGACGAAATCCCGGCTCAAGCAACTACCATCGAAATCTACGTGATGGTGACTCGTGTTACGCGCTCAATAGAAGTGCGCCAACACCCAAACGCTTTCGGGGTAAGCCAAAGAGCAAATGTCCATTCATAGGCTGACGGCCTAGCAGCACAATTTGATACTTTAGTTACCGCATTGGAATTCGTATTGAATGTCTTTCGAGGTATCGAAACATGAGCAAAATTCTAAGTTCTGCCGCCCTGCAGCAATACAAGGAAGAAGGCTACTACTATCCGCTCGATATTCTAACGCCGGCAGAGGCGGCGGACTGTCGCGCTCGCATTGAAGCCATCGAGCGCGAGCAAGGACATCCGACGACCGGTTCCGAGCGCAGCAAGAGCCACGTCCTATGCCCGTGGATCGACAACTTGATTCGACATCCGAGAATTCTCGATGTGATCGAGGACATCATCGGGCCGGATATTTTATGCTGGAACACTGTGTGGTGGATTAAGGAGCCAATGAGCGAGGAGTTCGTTTCATGGCATCAGGATCGGCTTTACCTTGGGCTCGACACCGATGAGTTCGTGACTGCTTGGCTGTCACTCTCGCCGTCAACGATAGAAAGTGGCTGTCTGCGAATCCTTCCTCGCAGTCATAAAGACGAAATTCTTCCGCACCGTGACGAATTTAAAGAGCACAATATGCTATCGCGCGGTCAAGAGATTGCGGTGGATGTTGATGAGACGAAAGCCGTCTCCATGCAGCTGGCTCCCGGACAAATCTCATTGCACAACGTCCGACTTGCGCACGCCTCGAATCCCAATCGCTCTGCCGACCGACGGGTTGGCCTATCGATCCATTTTATCCCGCCGTCGACCCGACAGGTCGCTATGGAATGGGACAGTGCAACATTGGTCCGCAGCGAAGATCGCTATGGCCATTTCGCGCTGACACCACGCCCGACCCGCGATCTGGACGAGGAAGCGGTAAAGTTTTACCAGAAGGCTACAGATTCCTTTCGGGCAATCGTATTCAAAGACGCAGAGAAGGTTCGCGAAAGATTTTAAAACTTTAGAGTTCTGCGTTTAGCCGTAATGCAGTAAGCCAATGAACATGGCTATAGCAGCTGCGCCAACAGCCTTCGGGAGTGCGCTCAATCTCAATATTCATTTTCACATTTTATTCCTCGACGGCGTGTATGTGACGACGGGCGAGCAGTTGAGCTTTCGCCGGGTGCCGCCGCCGACGGTGGCTGCGCTTGAGAAGTTGGTTCGCGGGATCAGCGAGCGGGTCGGCCGGTCACTCCCAGCCGGCGGGCATGCCGATCACGTCGGGACGCGGCAGCCCCAGCGCCTTAACGCCACGCAGGTAGGCGCGAGCGATCTGCGCGGCGTCGGTGATGCCCTCGAATTCACCCGTGGGCCCGAGCTCGACATTGGATCCATGGACGATGAAGATGACGTCCGCAGGCTCCTTGCTGTCTTCGGGGACGAGCAGCGTGTGCGACGAACCAGCAGGTTCGTACAGATAGGAATTGGCGTAGCTGCTCTGGTCATATTCGATGTACTTCCAGGTGCCGGACAGCGTCCATGCAAACACATGGCCCGTGTGGATGTGGGTACGCAGCCTCACGCCCGGGTCGAGTCGGGCACGCGTGATGCGGATGTTGTGGTCGAAGTCCACCTGCAGCAGCTGGATCGAAATTCCCGGTGCAATCTGCACCATGGGGAGGTCCTGCTCCTGGCGCAGGATGGCGGCAGGGATCGTGCTGGCGGCGTATTGAATCATCGGGGTCGTCCTTTCATTGGGGATGCGTCCAGCGTACTCCGACCATGTCCTCGAACAGCCGGACCACCTGGAGATAGTCCTGCGTCGGACCACGCGCGCGCATGGCCTGCTGCGTATATGCAGTATAAACCGCCTTTTCGCCGGCAGCTTTCTTCAGTATCGCTTTCCATGTCCAATCCGGGGGCGCTCGAATCCACCAGCAGTTATTAAGAGTTCTCGTGACGCCAGCGACTCATGTGTGTGGCTCGTAATGTGCGCCGAGGATCACACCAAGCATGCGGCACGGCTCATTCCAGTGGTTGTGCCACGCGTGCTTGGTCGCGCTTTGTATAACCAGATCGCCAGCCTTTAACTCAGTTTTCGAACCGTCGTCAAGTTCTAGTTCGATACGACCAGACAGTATGTAGATGAAATCGATGGTGGCCGACCGATGCATCCCGGGGACATCCGGATCCATCACCTCGAGCAAGCCCGGAAACTCTTGCGCGAGTTGGCGTGCGGCGTCTGCGTCATCGTAACTGGGCGCGGCATCGGACTCTGGACCGATAGTGAACTCCGCGATCCGAAATCCACCGATTGGCGCGAACCGGCGGCCACCGGCCTTGGCATCTCACTGGACACTCTCGATGCTAGGGATTTTTCTAGGAAGTTTCGACCGCTTAAGCCAGTAGGCGCGAGTGACCCATGCCGGGGACAGACCAGCACCATGCGCAAGCGTGACGAATCGAGCGGCAGCTTTTGGCCACGCGGAGACGGCCACCATCCTCCAGATACCGACTGAAGGCGCACATTGTCGAAATCGATTTCGAGATCGACGCCGTTCAAATTGACCAAGCGGATAGTGAGCCGCTGTCCGGCTGCGAGCGGACTGCCGTCAGTGGTAAACGCCACCGTGCTGGTGCCGACCTCGCCATCCCCTAAGCTGCCGGCCAAGGAATTCAGATCCTGGCACGACGATGGTGCCGCCAGCCAACAGGTCGATGCGATAACCGGGAAAGCCGCTGAGCGGGAAGACATTTCCCGAGCGCGCGGTACCCGAGGCGATGTTGATGACATCGACCTTGAAGGTGTAACGGGTATTGGCCGCGAGTGTCGCGGCCAGAGTCTGCTAAAAGCCATATTCGCCCTCCCCGTCACTATTGTGGAAGTTGAAAGCGATACCGAGGCGTGCGCCTTCGGGAGCGCGGTGCGGAATATTCGTATGGACACAAGGTACGCCCAGCGGGTCGGGTTCAAACGGAGTCAGAGTGCCGATGAAGTAGGTGTTGCCCGCCCCACCACTGGTGATGTTGCCGGGGTCGCAGAGATCCCAGCCCTACAGGGGCCAAAGGTGAGTTCATTGAGGGCGGACTCGCCACTCGAGTGTTCAAAGCCGGCATTGACGACGGCGAGAGGCGAGTCGTGGCCGTGAAAGCGAATGCGAACATGATCGCTGCGGCAAGACGGCCGGGGGCGAATTGCGGACGTCGTCAGATTCCCTTGCATGGCCCTATCCCTCCCGGGAGTTGCGGCCATGGCAGGAAGACATCGAGCCTGCATCCGGTAACTTTTCGCCGTCTGCGACGAACAGAAAAGAACGGCAGCCAAAGGCTGCCGTTCTTGCGGAACTATTCTGAGAGTCTCTCGCGCTTACGTCTTCCGACGGACTAGGCGCAAACTCAACAAGCCGAGACCCACTAGTGCGAAGGAAGCAGGCTCCGGAACCGACTGGGTCCCTTCACCCAGGAACGTCATACCGTCGATCGTATTAACAATGTCACCAAACGGCTTGAAGCCGGGGCCAAGCAACGCGCCCGTAAGACTGTAGGGGGCGACCAAGCCGCCGGCTTGGCCCACCCACATAATGTTGCTGTTCGGATCGTATGCCAGAGCGCCCGCCAAATCCGGCACACTGAAAACCGAGGTGAACACGTTGGAACTCGGGTCCCAGGTCCCGACTTGCTGAGCTGCCCAATTGGTGATCCAGAGTTGGTTGCCGACCAAGGCCATACCGACCACTTGTGGCACGCTAAACGTTTCTACCACTGCGCCAGTTGTAGGATCTATCTGCTGGATATTGTCCGACCAGTGCGCGTGATAAAGCTTTCCGCCGCTGAATTGCATTTCCTCATTGCAGCAGGAATTGGGAAACCCACCAGTGACGGTCGTGAGTAGGTTCCCGTTGTAGTCGATGGTACGGAGCGTGTTGGTGTCAGGGTCACCCGCATAGAGAAATCCAGGACCGTCGCCTAAACCATTTAGATTGAAGCTCAGAGGAATGTTGGTTTGGCTGACAAAGTTCGCGCCGTTGACGGTCGCCTTGATGATGCTACTTGGGCCGCCAGTGGTAAATTCCTCATTGTCCGTGCCAATGAAAATCACACCCGCAGACGCTATGTTTGTCGCCAGACAGGCTGTAAGACCCAGGCCGCTCAGTAGCCATTTGCTTAAGCGATTCATATTCCTCACTTCCTTAATAATTGCTGGCGATTAGCAGCGCACGTTCTGTGCCAGATAAATCTATTCGTGATCTTTCAACGGTTTGAATCCGCCTTCCAATCTCTTGGGAGCGAGTCACGGGCCGAAACGTAAAAATTATTGACACATACTGCGCTACTGGCGCGTAGAGCCACCCCCGACAATTCGCCTTAGAGGGATGATATCTCTGTTAAAAGCAAGCACTTGAATTCCGACAGAGTGTTCCGAGAGCGAGTCAAACAATTTTACAATTGGATCTCGAAGGCCTGACTGCAAGGGCGAATGAAGTGCAGAGCACTCGCCGGATGCCAAGCCAAAAGAGGACATAAAAAATAAAAAGAGGGGCGAGGGTGTTCAGAACTCGCCTTTTGCTTTTCGTCGATTCGTCGATCTACATCCGCATCTATTCGCCAGGACAAAAGGCAAGCCCTGGCACCCATTCCTGACCGCAGTAGGCTCAGTCGATCACCCCGCCAGGCCACGCGCGATAGAAGGCGTGGAGGGCATCGGGCGCGAGGGCCGGGCTGGCCTGGAAGCCCTGGTAGTCGTCGCAGCCCATGGCGCGCAGAGCCACCAATTGCTGTTCCTGTTCTACGCCTTCGGCGGTGACACTCAGACCAAGATGTTGGGCTAGTGCGATCATGGCGGAGACTATCGCCGTATCGCCATTGCCTGCGGCGACCTCCTGCACGAAGGCGCGGTCGATCTTGAGGGCGTCTACCTTAAGTTCGCGCAACAGCGATAACGACGAATAGCCTGTACCAAAATCGTCCAATGCGATCCGCACTCCGTGACTACGCAACGCGCTTAAGACACGTTCGGCGTTAACGATGTCGTGGAGGATCTGATTTTCGATGATCTCAAGTTCGAGAACCTCGGGCGGGATGGCATAGCGTACCAATATGCTCATGACGGTCTCGACAAACTCGGGCGCCATCTGACTGGCCGAGACATTGACCGCGAGGCGCGCGAGTTCAACACCTTGCGCACGCCAGCGCGCAAACTGCGCACAGGCCTGCTCAAGCACCCAGGTGCCCATTTGCGCGCCGAGGCGCAGTTCTTCAGCGAGTGCGACAAATACGTTGGGACCGATCGGGGCTCGTCCGACCCGAGGCCAGCGCAGCAGCGCTTCAACGCCGACAATCGCATTCGACGCGAAGGAAATTTGCGGTTGATAGTGCAGAGTGAACTGCTGCTCGGTGACCGCCACGCGCAATTCTGCTTCCAAGTTCATGCGCGCAACGACGCGCTCGTTCATTTCTGGCGCATAAAAGCGAAAGTCACCCTTGCCCGCTCCTTTGGCGTGATACAAGGCGATATCAGCGTGGCGCAACAAGGTATCGATATCGGTGCCGTCGTCCGGCGCAAGACTTATGCCGATACTGCAACCGACGTATACCGTGTGGCCATCGATCTGATAGGGGGCGGTCAAAAGCTCGCGTAGCTTGGTCGCCACATGCGCGACTTCTTCAGCGCTACCGACATCGCTCAGGACGAGACCGAATTCGTCGCCTCCCAGCCGCGCGAAGAGATCGCTCTCACGTATGGCCTGCTTGACCCGTTGACCGGCGGTCACCAGCAGATAATCACCTTGTGCATGCCCCAAGGAATCGTTGACCAGCTTGAAATTGTCGAGGTCGAGATACAGACAGGCGAGCGCTGATTTTTGGCGCGCCGCCAGACTCAGCATGCGTCCGAGACCTTGTCTGAAGGCGTGTCGATTCTCAAGTCCAGTCAGACTGTCATGGGTCGAAAGGGTCTCGAGCTCGCGTTCAAGCGCAGTGCGCTGCTCGTGAAGACTGCCGAGGTCGAGTGCCATACGTCGCAACTCAAGCAGGGAAACGACCTGACGCGCCAGTGCGCGCAACGCGGCACGTTGCTCGTCATCAAGCTGTCGCGGTACGTGGTCGATTACACACAGCGTACCGATCTTGTGGCCGCCTTTGACCTTGATCGGCATGCCTGCGTAAAACACCACGCCCTGTTCGCCCTGCAAGAGCGGATTGTCGGCAAAGCGTCTATCGGCACGGGCGTCCTCGACCACGAACAAATCGTCGCCTTCGATTGCATGGCTGCAGAACGACACTGTCCGCGCCGTCCCTTCGATCTGCAATCCATGGCGACTCTTAAACCATTGCCGATCGGCATCGACGAGACTGATAAGCCCTACCGGTGTGCCACACAAGTAGGCCGCCAACGCGGTGATATCGTCGTAAGCCTGTTCGGCCGGCGTTTCGAGGATTTCGTAGGCGAACAGGCTGAGCAGACGATCCATTTCGCCGCGCGGCTCGGAGGGGCCGTCGAGCGCTTCAGGGTGCTGCGCGCGGATCAGACCCGGGATGCGTTGAAATTCAAGCGTCTTATCGAGGAAATGATCCGCACCCAATTCCAAACAACGACTGCGGTAAGCGGCAGTCGGGTGGTTGGTCAGCATGATGACTTCGATGGCGAGGCCACGGGCGCGAATATCGGCCAACAAATCGAGTCCGCTTGCGCCCGGCATTTCGACATCAAGCACCACCACTTCCGGCAATTGGCGCGCGATCGCGAGTTGTGCATCAGCGACACTGCCAGCCTGCGCGACCCAGCCTACGCCTGGCGTCTGGTCAAGCAGATCGGCGAGACGCGAACGCACGGCGGCGGAATCGTCGACCAGCAACACGTTGCGGCTGACGCTCTTTAGCGCGCTATTGCAGCGATCCATCGGTAGGTTCAGCTCACAAAGACGGGAGCGGACTATGGGCTCCTGTCGCACTTGGCGACAGCGGGATGTCGCGCGCCGGATTGCCCGGCAATACCCCGCTCCCGTGTCAGGGATCCCCGACTGGTCCTAGTTCAGTCGATCAATTTGTGAACGACGCAATAGCGCACCAGCTCGGCGTTGCTGTGAACCTCGAGCTTGGTCAATACGCGTGCGCGATAGGTGGTAACCGTCTTGGGACTGAGCGTGAGCTGGGTGGCAATGGACGCCAGACTATCACCGCGCGCCAAGGCGCACATAACGCGAAACTCGCGTGCCGAGAGCCGTTCGTGATGTGCCACTTGGCCCTCCGCGCGACGCGCGATGACCGCTTCGGCGAGATCGAGACCGACGTAACGCCGCCCGGCCGCAATGCGTTCAATGGCGGTGACGATGTCCTGTACTGCGCGGTCCTTAGTCAGATAGCCCATCGCGCCCTGGTCGAGGGCGCGCAAGCCGAAGGTATGTTCGGCGTGCATGCTCAGGATCAAGACCGGTAAACCCACATAGCGACGCGTGATCTCGGCCAGACAATCGAGGCCGTGACGATCAGGCAGGGACAAATCAAGTATGACCAGATCTGGACGCACCACGCGCAGCTTGGCGAAAAGTCCGGCGGCATCGTTCGCCTCATCGAACTCGACAGCGGGCAGACTCGCATGCACCACATCGATCACGCCGCGACGCATCAAGGGGTGGTCATCGGCAATGGTTATCCGCATCAAAATCTGCTCGACTGCGGGATCTCGAGTACCACGCTGGTGCCCTGCTCGGAACTTACCGTGAGCGACGCCCCGATGGCGCGGGCCCGCTCACGCATGCCGACCAGGCCGAGATGCCCGCGCGTGTCGACGTCGCTGGCCAGACCCGTGCCGTCGTCGCGCACTTCTAGACGAATGACGTCGTCGAAAGCACCGAGCAGTACTTCCACCTCGCATGCAGCGCTGTGCCGCGCGACATTGGTCAACGCTTCCTGGGCGATGCGAAACACCGCGAGCCTCTGCTCAGACGGCACGCGCGCCGCGCCATCGATGCTGGCCCGGCAGCGAATGCCGGTGCGGGCTGAGAAGCTGGCGAGCAAGGTTTCAAGTGCGGACTTCAAGCCCAACTCCTCAAGGCCGATAGGGCGCAGGCTGGCACTCAAAGTGCGAGTCTCTCCGATCGTCGCATCAATGATGCCGTCCATGGTCCGCAATCGCTCGCAGGCGGCGGCATCCATCACCGCGCCGCGACGGTTGTTCGTGAGGACCCAATGCAGATCTATCTTGAGCGCGGTCAGGCGCTGACCAAGCTCATCGTGCAATTCGCGGGCAATGTGCAGGCGTTCCGCTTCGAGCGCGGCATCGAGGTGCTGGACATATTCCCGCACCTCCTCGCGCGATTGCGCCAGGGCACGTTCGACTGCAACGCGTGGCGAGATATCGGTCACAACGCCGCTGACCGCCACCGTCTCGCCGTTGGCGTCACGCTCGACGCGACCTTGGATACCGAGCCAGGCTTCTGTTGGCCCCAGCGGGCTCGCGCGCACATCAATTCGCGGATCGATGTGCTCCTGCACGGCGGCACGCATTGCTGCGGCAAGCGCCTCACGGTCGTCGGCATGCACCGCCAGCATGGCATCCGCCATCGATAAGCGGTGACTCGCTACGCGCGCCTCAACGCCCGCCAGCATGCGATTTGTCGCAGCGTCCCAGTGCACTTGGTCGTGCACCACGTCCCAGCGCCAAGTACCCGCAGCACCGCTCTGAAGCGCCGCGAGGAGCTCAGCCTCGGCAGCCTGAGCGGCGGCCTCGGCGCGTTTTTGCGCGCCGATGTCGGCGTGCACTTCGAGCACCAGGTCCAGCGCTTGACGCTCGTCGCGGTACAAGGTCCATTGACTGAGTACGGTCACTTCACTGCCGTCCTTGCGACGCGCTATCAGCTCGCCAATCCAGCGGTCGTCGGCGTAGAGCGCCGTGACGATTTCCTCGAATGGTTGCGGAAAGCGTGGATGCAGCAGCGTGCCGATGAGGCTCGCTTCCGCCTCGTGACGCTCAAATCCATACAGGCGCTTGGCGCCCTCGCTCCAATAATGGATATGGCCCACGAAATCGAACACGATTGCCGGCGCGAGATCGAGCAAGGCGCTGCGCTGGCGGAGCAAAGCCTCGTTCTGCAAGCGGGCGGTGGCATCACGGCCTAATACCAGAAACAGCTTTTCCGCGCGGTATTCGTAACACACCGCACGCACGTCGACGTCGACCGCAAGGCCATCCTTGCGACGCTGGCGGGTAAGGGCCTCCCAGGTTTGCCCGGCGGCGCTCGCTTGCCAACGCGCGCGCAACTCGGCCTGACTGAAGCGCATGTCAAGGTCAGAAATTTCCAGCCTCGACAACTCTTCGCGCGGGTAGCCCGTCAGGCGGCTGGCATTGAGATTGGCGTCAAGAATGCGGCCGTCGACGTCATGTACGACGAACGCATCAGGTAGATGTTCGATGAGCGTCCGAAACCGCTCTTCCTGCGCGCGAACTCTATCCAGCGCCACCTGAACTTCTTCGACATCGGTGCTGGTGCCGACCCAACGCGGTTTTGCTTCGCCCTCGATGTAAACCTGCCGCGCACGTGCGTCGAAGCGCCGGAAATGTCCGTGATGGTCTTGCAGGCGATAGCGATATTCCCAATCGCAGCCCGAGGCCAGAGCCGCTTCCCAGGCCGGCAACATGCCCGCGAGATCGTTGGCATGGATGGCCAAGCGCCACCCTTCACCACTCGAAGCGGCCTCGCTCATGCCGGTGTATTCGCACCAGCGGGCGTTGAAAAACTCAGCATGTCCATCGAGGCGACAGACCCATACCAGATGGGGCAAGGTGTCTATCAGCGCTTGCAGAGTGCTTTGGCGATTCATGAAATCGGGCGCAGTCCTGGCACCTGGGGCGGGCGACTGTTTGGTGTGGGCCCGCCGCATCAAAAATCAAACAGTGACTTGCGATGTTACGCTGCGCAGTACACATCGACTATAGCTGACAGCAAAGCTTTGTGGCTGCGGACAGTTCACGCGGCTCAAGAACACAGCGACCGAAGCACAGGCGCGACTACCAGCACACGCGTGCAAATAACATCGTCGTTGACCTCCTCTGACGTCGCGCCCACCCACCGTCGCCGCCCACTGCATCGCACACACCTGCCCCACAGTGCTGCCTCGAATGTTCTCGAATTGAGCCTCAACCTTCGGCTGCGCCGACCGCTATAGTGCTGTCGCTCGGCTCATGCTGCCTGGCATGTTCACAACCTGGAAAATGTTAGTGACCGCTGCCGCTACATTAGACAATTCGACGCCTCACCCCGCGCCGACCTCCTCAGCGCTCAGCCAGGTGTTCGGCGGTGCTGCACCGTTTTTTGAGATCGTTGAAAGCTCGCCGGCGGCGATCTGGGTATTGCGACCGGATTTGACGGCCGTGTACGCCAATCAGGCATGTTTGCGCTATGGCGGTATCGATGCTGCGTCGTGCCTCGACATGGGCTGGTCCGTCATACTGCATCCCGACGACCGTGATGGCTGTTTCGGCGTCCTGCGTGAATGTGTGAGAGAGCAGCATCCACTCACCCACGAATGTCGGGCGCAGCGCGCCAACGATAGCTGCGGCTGGGTGCGCATCCACGCTGTACCCTGGTGGGCGCCCGCAACGAATGAAGTCGCCGCACTGATTGTTACCGGCACTGACATCACACGTCATCGTCACTTACTTGCCGAGCAGTCTGTCACCGCCGAACGATTGCGCCTGGCGGTGGACGGTTCTTCGGACGGGGTATGGGACTGGCCGGACGTGAACCGTCCTGCCATGTGGTGGTCATCCCGTTGCTACGCCATCTGTGGCTACGAACCGGGCGATGTCGAGCCCAACCTAGAGAACTTCATCGCACTCGTACACCCGCAAGACGCGCCTGGCGTGAAGCACCTCCTGGAATATGCGATTACGACCACCACACCCTACGACAGCGAGTTCCGCATTCGGCGCAAGGATGGTAGCTATCGCTGGTGTCGCGGACGTGCCGAGACCAGCAGGATAAACGCGGTCGTGCGCATGGCCGGATCGCTGCAGGATATTCATGCCGCCAAAGAAGCCGCAGCGGAAATTTCCGCGCTGCAGGAACGTTATCGGCGCGCGGAAGCGGGTTCTACTAACGGCCTGTGGGAATGGGACTTGGACGCGGATCGCATGTGGTATTCCGAGAACTTCAATGCGTTATTGGGTCGCGCCAATCACGAAGATCCCACGGCCACCCAACGACGCCTGGCCACGCTGCTTCACGTCGAGGATAAAGCGCGGGTGGAAGCGGCGATCACTGCCAATCTCCGCGATAAGATTCCGCTCGACGTCGAATTCCGAATGATCAGGCATGACGGCGAGCTGCGCTGGTTTCGCAGCCGGGCGATGTCGCAGCGGATTGAAAACGGACGTGTCATTCGCCTGTCGGGCTCGCTCTACGATGTCCACGATCTCAAGCTGGCCCAGCTCGCCTTGCATGACGAACAGGATGAGCTTCAGACGACTTTGAGTTCGCTCGGTGAGCCGGTGGTCACGACCGACGCGACAGGCAGGATAGAGTTCGTCAATCAGGCCGCCGAGAATTTGCTTGGCATCGCGCCGAATGCGGTCTTGCATCGGCTGTTCGACGCCGTCTTCGAGTTGCGTAGTCACGGACTGCACGAAGTCATGGCATCACCGGTGAGTCTGTGTCTGAGTGCGAGCTGCGATTACACGGGCGGGGAAGGCTTGCTACGTCAGATGTCGCAAACGGAGCTGGCCGTCGAATTCACCGCGCGCAAGATTCGCAGTGCCAATGGCCGCACCTACGGCGTGGTCTTGCTGATCCGAGACGTCACCGAAAAGCGCCAACAAGCAGAACTTATCTTGCATCGTGCCACCCATGATGCCTTGACGGGTTTGGTGAATCGCTACGAGTTCGAGCGGCGGCTGGCACGCGTGATCGCGCAACCTCTGCAAGAAGGCGATGCGCACGCCATGCTCTTTCTGGATCTCGATCGCTTCAAGGCTGTCAATGACACTTGTGGTCACGCCGGGGGCGACGAATTGCTGCGTCAGATTGCCGTACTGCTGAAGACAGAAATACGCCGACGCGACACCGTCGCCCGCTTTGGCGGCGACGAATTTGCGATCCTTATGGAATACTGCAATTTGCAGCAGGCAGAGAGAGTCGCTCAAGCGATCCGCGAGCGGCTGGCAAATTTTCGCTTCCCCTGGCACACCGGACATTTCAGTATCGGGGTGAGTGTCGGGCTGCTCATGATCGGAACACGGGCAGACAGTCTAGGCGCGGTACTGCGCGACGCGGATGCGGCCTGCTACATGGCCAAAGAACTCGGACGCAATCGCGTGCATGTCTTCGATTCGAACGAGACGCTTAAGGTCGGTCAAAATTTTCAATGAGAAACGGTAGGCCTTCTGCATCAGCCGGCCCGGCCTGCGACCCGCTCAGAATTGCGCACTCACCCCGAGCCGAAAGCTGAGTGGCTCGACCGGATGAAAGTGAATGTCGTTATAGCCGCCCGCATCGGGCCCTGGTGCTTCGCCCGGCAGCGGATAATTGAAGCCATCGTGCCAGCCGGTCACCATCACGTCGGCGGCATGGGCCTCGGCCAGTAACGGGCAATGGATGCAGCCCCACTGCGTTTGGGAATCAAAGAATTGTTCGCCGTAACCGAGATACTTATCCGGTAGTACGACAGGGGCGTGACAACAGCAATAGTCCGCGTTTGCGCGCGCGGTAAGTTTCGTCGCGCGACGAAACCTTGCCGTAGTAGACCTCTCAGGCAACCCGTCTTCGTCTCGGATGTGACGAATAGTCGCCGGGCCTCAAAGATTAAGACGCTACCGCAATCGACCGTCGCTGGTGCGAGCGCAGTAGTGTCTTTTCTAGCAGACTACTGACAAATTTCCACCGCACGTTTAAATGCCGGGCGCGCTTCGATACGCTGCAAATACGCGACGATCGCGGCACAGCGATCAAGCGGCGGATGGCCAGCCATCATGGGTATCGCTCGGCCGTTGGCGAGGTGAAGGGAATAGGCGACCATGATATCCGCGCCTGTAAATTCGCTGCCTGCGACGTAAGGCGAACTTTCCAAGGTCTGATTCAAATAGGTAAACACCGTCTGATACTCGCCCTCCGAAAATCCTTTCAGAGCTGGCGAATCGGTTTGGGTCAAGGTGCACAACACCTCGAGCAAAATCGGCACCATCAAGGTCGATTCGGCGGCATGCATCCACTGTTGATAGGCGCGATATTCCGGCGTGCCCTTGGCGGGCCGCAGCCGGCCCTGACCGTAGGTATCAAGCAGATATTCGACAATGGCGCCGGATTCGCCGAGCGTAATATCACCGTCCTCAATCGCGGGCGCTTTGCCCATGGGCGCGACCTTCCACAGCGTGTCCGGTGAGCGAAACGTTGCCGGGTCGCGAATATGTCGCACGAGTTCGTACTTGATGCCAAGTTCCTCGGCAAGCCACACGATGCGATCTGAGCGGGACAGGACCAGATGATGAATCTTCAGCATGAGATACCTCTTATGGATTGATTATGGGGAAGGAAATGAACGTCCGACACCATATCAACTGGCCGGAACCCGATCCAGGGTCGCACCGGGGATCCGGTCTACGCCACCGCCATATCGCATCGTAAAACGGACTATTCGTCATTGCCGGTCGGTATTCACGCCAGCCGAGTATCGACAAGCATCCGCCGAGCGCAAAGCCGAGCCCGGTCTTGACGGCACCATTTGACGACGGCCGCTGCGCATGTGGAATCGTCGCAAGCTGTTCGCCTATTGAAGGCACCGATTCGTGCGCTGTGTAATTTGTGCGCACACACAAGTCGCCTCGAGTGCTTTTCTTGGTAACCAAGCCATTGACCCTTGCCAATCCAAGTGCCGTGGATCAACATGACCTCCGACATTTCAACCATCGACGCGCATAAAACGCCATGACCACCTTCGCTTTTGACGATCGCAATATCACCTGGCAGCGGCTCGGTGATTTCCCTCATCTGCATTTTCATATCATGGACATTGACGAGACGCGCAAGATAGCCGACGTACTATTCAAGTTCGCCGCGAACGAGCAGATAGTTCTGCATCGCCATCTCGCGCACAACAATACCTTCGTCGTTCAAGGTGAGCACCGCCTCTATCATCCGAATGGTGACATCAAGGAGATTCGCCCGGTCGGTAGCATGACCTCCAGCCCAGCGAACAACGATCCACATCGCGAAGGCGGTGGCGCGCAGGATGTGATCATCGCGTTCAGCATCCGCGGCGATGGCGTGCTTTACGAACTGCTTGACGATGACCAGACCGTCATCGCGACCATCACCATGCAGGATCTGGTCGAGTTGTTTAAGGCTGCTAGAGCAGCCTGAACGAGGCGCGCGGGGCGACCTCTTTCACCATTGGTCGCGTCGCAGCGCCCGTACTTTGGTGGGCGGAATCAGCTTGGTCTGCTGTACTACTGGCAGACTATTCAGCGCGTTCGTGCGCATCCCCATTGCCCCCTCTTGCGGTCCTGCGCAGGCGCGTCCGAGTTGCGGTCGTGTCGTGCCCATGAGTCCGACGATCAGTGCGGGTCACACCATTGCATGCTCGATGACCTCGAGCTTGGCGCGCGGTGCAAGCGTGGACCGCCGCTTGAACTCCTTGACTTCGGTGCATCGGAATCAGGACAGACCGTCGCTATGCAAAGCGGAGTTTCTATCATAGCGGATGAATTTTGTCCGGATATCATTTGCCGATGAACTGTGAGCCGCATACCGCTTGAATCCATGTCGGCGCCAGCGCGGGGCCCCAACGGCAGCGAGGTTAACAACGGTCCGTTCGCAAGGGCTGAAATCCAACCCCTCACAGAAGGGACTCATGCGGTAGGCGATTCGTGGCGTTGCCAGCGCTTGATGACTCATGATTCGAGTGTGCGCCCTTCAATAAGCACGAACTGCACAGCGGTATGCGCAAGCTTGCGCGGGCGCTGAAGGCGCTCAAATAGTCGCGTTTTAGTCCAGGCTGATGGCGTGCCGTTGTAATCTTCCAAGCTGCGGCCGCCTTTATCCAAGCGCCCAGAGCTTGTCCGTGTGGACGCCGCGCGCCAACAGCGGCGCGTGACAAAGATTTCCAGCCTTCCACTTGCGCTACACCCCCACGCCCATCGATGCTTGACGAAGACAGTCCATCGCCACCCTCAAGGAGCGCCACGATGCGCAATCGCCCCACTGTGAGATTTCTCGCGCTCATCCTCACACTCTTCTCTAGCGCTTCAACCTGGTGTGCAACGACCGCCTTTAGCGACACCTACAGTGGTTCAGGCAGTGGCGCAGCTTGCGATACGAACTACGCTGTGTCGGGCGTCGTGCCTGTCGACGATGCCCTGCATCCGGTATTCGTTTATCTGGTCGGCACCAACGAATCCTATGACAACGCCCAGGCGCAGGCTGCGGTGGCGGGCATGGGCGCGCGCGGCTTCGTTGCGGCCTCGGTCCAATACCGCAGCGAAGTGTTTGGCTCCTGTGCGGAGATCGCGCAAAAGGCCGCCTGTATTTTCAAACCTGACAGCAGCGCCAGCGCCATCAGCAAGCTATGTGCACGGGGCGATTGTTCGAAAGGCATCGTCGTCGCTGGCTTCAGTCAGGGCTCGGTCGCCGCCATCCTGGCGAAGAAAACCGACGCCCGCGTGAAAGCCGTCTACGGCATGGGTGCGTTCCCGAGCTATACCAGCACCGACAACATGGCCAGTTGCATGAACAACGGCAAACATGTGCTGGCGAGCAAGAATCTGCGCATCGTCAACGGCGAGCGGGATATCTTCGGTGGCAGCACGGCGAAAAGTGTGCGCAATTCAGCACGCGCGGTGACCGGCAAGGATTGCGGCAGCACCGCCTTTTCCTGCCTGAACAGCAACGGCAGCGGCTGGATCATGGTGCGCAACGCACAGGTCAAGGACAAGTCCGCCGATCACTGTTATCAACGCGCTTCGAAAGACTGTTTCGGCAGTCAGAACGTGCTCGATGCCCATTGGAAATCAGGCACCGCGAGTTGGACCTTGCCGAGCAATCTCAACTGGCTGAAGAAGTACGCGACGCCTTGAGTACGAGGAACATGATTATATTTCTAGGTGCGACAAATTCGCACATTCATTCCAGGGTCTTACCGCATTAACGCGCCTTTGAAGGTGCGAATTTGTCGCACCTACACGGGACGCTGACGAGAAACACGTTCTTCAAGCGGCTTGCCAGCCGTCCGTCACGCCCACCAACCCGCTCGGCTTATGCGGCCCGAAGAAGCATTGTTCCAGGATCGCCGAACCTTCCACGCCATCGTCACGGATGACCTTGCACATATGGTGCATATGCCAGTTACGCGGGAAGAGCGGCGACTGCTCATGACTGGGCCAGGCGTTCTCATCGACCATGGCCTCACCGCGCCAGGCACCGTGTTCCCAGGCCTTGTTGGTGTAGCCGAGGCCCATCAAGGAAAACAGCAGACCTTGGTTGGGAATGAATTGGAGTGTCATGCGCGGGCCGCGCTTGTCATGCATTACCACTTCGAGGTGATCGAGACGGCGCGTGCCGTCGCGATAGCGCGGCGTGAAGGACACGGGAATCAGATATTCACCACCAGTGTCGCGCATGTAGAGCGGGCCGCTGCCGGCACTGTCGACACGCGGCACCAGGGCCGCGAAGCGATCCGGGATCTCGCCTTCGAGGTTGTCGTTCAGATGCCAGTGCATGCATTCATCGCCGAAGAATATCGGTCCCCAGTACCAATGAATTTGCGGCGCCCAGCGCGTGCTGCCACCACCACCCAGCGGACGCACGCCCCAGGAATGATCGCGCACACCAAGCACGCGCTTGCCATCGAGTTCGATACGACGACCTTTGACCTCGATATAGCCCGACCAGCTACCGAGCTGCGAATAGCGGGTGAGATCGACCGAGGTACGCGGCCCGTCGGTCATGGTCTGACGGCCCTCGTCGATGGCGCCGGTGATGGCGTCGAAACGAAGATCGGCGACGAAGGCGCGCGGCCGGTCGTTGATCAGCAGGCGCAGGCTGCGCATGGGGTGAACTATCTCTACCTTGATCGGCCCGACGCTCGAATCGCCGCGTTCGGTCGGCGCGCGGCCGCTCGTGAACAGCGAGTACTGTGTGCCGTCGAAGCTCACGCTGAAAGCGGCGTCGGTGACACCGCGATTGGGATAGAGACCGAAAGCGCCACCGAACATAAGCGATCCATCTTCGACGAAGCCTTCGAGGAAGTAGCGATCATAGGCGTTGGAGTCGGTGGTGCCGACATGGGCCAGCGCCTGGGAGGTCTGGTGGATGAGGTAGTCGTCGAAGCTGGTGATCATAGTGGTTCAGGTTCGTATCGATGGTTGATCATTTCATGTGCGAATGAATTCGCATATTCATTCCAGTGCCGTCATCCCGCGATGGCGACGAACGTTCATGCCGGCACATCCCACGCCTCGGCCGGGCCCAACAGCGCCTTGATGTGATCTGGCGTGACGAATTTCTCCGTCGTGCCGGCCTTCACACTCACGCACACGCTGCGTGCCTTGAACACCGCGCGTTCGCCGACCGTGCCGATATAACCGATCTCGAAAGACGTGCTGCCATAACGCATGATGCCCACGTTTATTGTCAGGGTCTCGCCATGACGCGCGGGCGCCTGCCATTCAATGGTCGAGCGCACCACCATCCAGTCCCAACCGAGATCAAGAAAGTTGCCGGTAGCTGACAGACTGCTCACCCAGTTCTCGCCAGCATCGTCCATGTAAACCATGTAATTCGGATTAAACACCACGCCTTGCTGATCGCATTCGCCATAGCGCACGCGGAGGCGGTGGATATAGGGCACGGTACTGTCCTCGTCGTTGTCGCGGAAATGCGGATGCGCGACACACTAACGAGTTGCGCCCGACTTTGACAATTGCCCATCCTGGCGGTGTCGCGCTTGCAAGGAGGGTGCGCTGCCGTCACGATGCCCAAGGTGGGCAGAGGGCCCGTCATGGGCGAGGAAGCACGCATGCCGTGGTGGGGTTGGATGGTGACGGGCACGCTGCTGTTTGGTGCCGAGATGATCGGTGTGAGCGCGCAGTTCTATCTGGTCTTCGTCGGCGCCGCAGCGATTGTCGTTGGCCTACTGGGTATGGCCGGCTTACCGCTGCCGGAATGGGCGCAGTGGATCACTTTCGCCGGCGTGGCGCTGACCTGCATGGCTTTGTTCCGCGCGCGGCTCTACGACAAATTCAAAGGCGCCGACGGCAAGGTCGAGGAACGGCTGATCCTCGGTGATCGCATCGCCATGCCGGAACGCCTCGCGCCCGGCGCGAGTTGTCGCGTCGAATACCGCGGCAGCACTTGGAGCGCGCGTAACACTGACGACTCGCCCATTGAGGCTGGCGTCGAGGCTGAAGTGTGGGAAACCGCCGGCCTCACCCTCCACATCCGCAATCCGCGCTGAAGCCAAACGCAGGAGCTCGCCATGGGAACCACTTACGTCGTCCTGACCATCGCCATTCTGGTCATCATCGTGATCGCCAAGACCGCTACCATCGTGCCGCAGCAGAGTGGTTTCGTGGTTGAAAACTTGGGACGTTACAGCCGCACGCTGCACGCGGGCTTCCACATCCTGGTGCCCTTCGTCGAACGTATCGCCTATCGCTTGAATCTGAAAGAAGAGGCGCTCGATATTCCAGAACAAGTCTGCATCACCAAGGACAACGTGCAGGTCGGTGTCGATGGCATTCTCTACATGCAGGTGCTGGAAGCGGACAAAGCCTCCTACGGCATCACCAACTACAAGTTCGCCTTGATACAGCTCGCGCAGACCACCCTGCGCAGCGAAATCGGCAAGATTGATCTCGACCGCACCTTCGAGGAACGCTCCACCATCAACGGCAACGTGGTGGCCGAATTGGACAAGGCCTCGGCGCCGTGGGGGGTGAAGGTGTTGCGTTACGAGATACGCAACATCAACCCGCCGCACGATGTGTTGACCGCGATGGAAAAGCAGATGCGCGCCGAGCGCGAGAAGCGCGCCGTGGTGTTGGCGTCGGAAGGTGAGCGCGATGCCGCCATCAATCAGGCGGATGGCGAAAAGCAGCGCGTGATCAAGGCCTCGGAAGCGAACAAGCAGCAGCGGATCAACGAAGCGGAAGGTCAGGCGGCGGCGATCATGTCGATTGCTTCGGCGACCGCCGAAGGGCTGCGCAGCGTCGCCCACGCGCTCGGCAGTGAGGGCGGCACACAGGCCATGCAATTGCGTATAGCCGAGCAGTACATCAAGGAATTCGGTCAGCTGGCGCGGGACGCCAAGGGCACTTTGATCGTGCCGGCCAATCTGGCCGACATCTCGTCAATAATCAGCATCGCGACCAGTGTCATCGCGGCCGGCAAGCGCGAGCCGCCGGCGACGACGACGCGCGGCTGAAGCCGCGCGTCGCGTGTTACCTCAGGCATGTTTGGGCTTGCCGATGACGATGTGGCGGGTGCCCTTCACGCCGCGGCGGGCGTTCATTTCCTTGGCAAGCGCACAGGCGTGGAGCATGACCGCGTCCTTGCTGCCAATATGGAAGCCGGTGATGGGCGCGTAACCGCCTTCGATAACGTAGCGATAACCGCTGGGACCGGCCTGGTCCAGCTTGCACTTCTCGAGCTTGGTGACGTGGTAGATGGCCGGCGGTGTGCCCGACACGCTGTCCAGCTTGGCCTCGTCTATTTTCGGAATCGCACTCATGCTTGCTCTCCATTTGCGGCGCACTGCACAGTGACCACGAACAGGCGTGGGCATTGGCAGTACAGGAACGCCCGCGAGTTTGCGCGGGCAGGCATGCGGCTCTATGGCCGACTCGTGCGGGGTGTGTGAGATCAGAACAAAAGAGGCAAGCTCAGCTCGGTGAGTTTGGGCACTTCTTTTTTTATATCTATCGACTCCCCTGCGTGCTGAACACTAACACGCGAAGCTAGGGCCGGCCAGCGCTGTAGAGCCTTGTGACAGGGCGCGATCCGCACCACAAGGCCGGGATATTTTCTCGGTATTTATGCCACGTCTTCGTCCCGCACGAAGCGGTCCAAGACGTTCTGCGTGAGACGTGCGACGTCGTTGCGGCCATTGTTCCAAGGCAGCGCCTGACCCCAGGCAATCGAGCCGGTGGAGAACACCGCGCCGCCATGGCGACTCTTGAACAAAGTCATGTCGGCACGGATCTGAAAGTCCTGGGTGCCACCCATGCCAGGCAGATTGAACATCACTTCCTCGCCGACGTGGGGATAGTTGTCCGAGTGTCCGCTGGAAGCCGCCAGCAGGAAGGTATCGGGCGGCGTTCCCCACACGAGATCGTAGCGATCGAGTTCGAGACCCGCCGCACCGCCCAGTGCCAGGCCTTGCTCACCGAACTTCTCGCCCACACCTGCGAAGATATAGGACACACGCGCATCATAGGAATCCGGCAGACGGCGATAGGGTTTGCTTTCGTCCATGCCTTCGCTGGTGAAACCCACGCCCATGGACTTCTGCGGCGCGCGGCCACGATCACGCCAGATACCGCTCTTCTCGCCGGTCGAGGCCAGATAGTACTCACCGGGCGCGGCCTGCCAGGCCCGTGAGCCGGCATTGAGCTTGCGCACCTCCATGCACCAGGGCTCATCGGGACGGAAACCCACCACCCAGTAATAGCCGTTGGCGCCGAGATACATAACCCGTCCACCGCGCGCCAGATAGGCATCGGTGGCGTCCATCATGCGCTCCGAGTAGTACTCAGAGTGGGTGCCGTTGATGACCACTTTGTAGGGCGCCAGCAGCGCCGCGCCCTCGCGATCGAGATCTTCGTCGGTGATGACATCGAAGTCGTGACCGCATTGCTCCAGCCACCAGACGATGGACAGGTCGGCCGGGAACTGCCAGGACACGCCGGTAGCCGCCATGCGGTGACGCGGGCGCAGACCCATGATCGGACGGCGATAGGAGGTGTAGCAGACACCCGCGCCATCGGCGTGATGGTCGTAGGTCGAGGCGCCGAACTCGGGGTGCGCACCGAGAAAATAATCGTCGTCGTGCAGGATGAGTCCGTGGCCGGTGATGGCTTCCACCACACCCGGGTCGCCGAGCACGAAGCGCTCGTTGGCATAGGCGAGATAGCTCGCGGTCGGCATCAGCATGGCGACCTTGGCGGTGGCCGTGGTCGGACGTACGAAGAACACGATGTGGTCTTCGATAGCGCCTGCGCGCAGGCGGGCGGCATACACACCACTCTTCAGATCCGCCGGCACCGTCCAGCGAAAAGTCGGCGCCCAGTGGCAGTCAATGATGGCGTCGTCGTTGAAATAGATGCCGCCATACTGCTCGGGTGCGAGGCGAAAGCAGTCGTCCTTGCCGCGCCAGTTGTAGCCGGTCATGGCCCGCACCGGGCGGTTATAGCCCAGACCGTGGAGACCGTGGGGACCGCTATCGATCACGCGGTCACCGATGCCGTTCTCGCTATAACCGGCGGCGGTATCCCAATAGGCAATCGTGCTGGCGGCCTGCGGCGCCTGGCCTTCGCGCAGACGGGCGAGTTCGGCCAGGCCCAGCGCGCCGGCCTGAATGCCGGGCCGGTCTAACTTGCCGTTGAACAGGCCGACCACATGGCGACCTTGGCCCGCGAGTTCGTCATGGAAGCCGGCCAGCAGCAGATCGGTGCCGGCGGCTTGTGGCGTTAACGCCAGTGCACCAGCGACGCGGGTGCCATCGTCCAATGCCAGTAACGGACTCAAAAGACTGTTGTAAGCGTTGACCACCGCCTCCTGATAGAGCTCGACAGTACCGCGCTCGGCATCAAACGCGGCCGCGACGAAGTACCAGATGCGCGCCGTGAGTGCCCGCTCGCCGGCCACTTCGTGCACGCTCTGACCGTCACCGGCCCAGAAGGACAGGCAACCGTTCTCGTTGATGCCGAGACCATAGCCACGGTGGCTGGCGGCGTCGAATTGCGTGACCAGACCCTGACGACCCTTAGCCAGCGTGGTCGCCCACACGAAGGCATGCACGGTGAAGCTGCTGGACGGCAGTAGACGACCAGCCGGGTCGGCGACCCGCACGAAGCTGCCGGTCTGGGTGAACTGGGTCTTCAAACTGACCGCGCCGTTCATGCTGGCGGGCAGTTCGCGTTCGACAAAGCCGGGGCCGCCGGGCGCGACGTCACCATGGATCACGCGCACCAGTTGCACCTCGGCGCTGGTCACGCCTTCAGCGCTGACCATGAATTGCACACTCTCGCCCGGACGCACGCTCAGGCTGTCAACGTAGCCGGTGATGAAAGGCGTGTTAGCCATTACTTCGCTCCCCCGCTACGCATGAGATCCTCGAGGTTGCGCAGGAACACCGCGTGCAAGGCCTCGTTCTGATCGGTATAGACCGTGTCGTCAATGGGATTCGGTGCCGAACCTTCCAGCACCGGCAGGCCGATGACCTGAAACTCGAGACAGGGCGTGCGCGAGTAAAGCGCATAGGCCGGCGCACGGCGGAAGATGTTGAGCAACCGCATCAGCGTATCGCTGTGCTGACCTAACGGTTGACGGCGATGCTCGTCGATCAAGTCTTCGCTGATCAAAGGCCGCATCTGGGCTTTCAGTTCTTCGGTAAAGCGCGCATGGACGAGCAGTTGGCGGTCAGCTGGCAGGACGGTATTGCTCATGACTCCCTCGATGAAAACGACGCAAAGCACGAGTATAACCGCCACGCTATCGCAGGCTAGAAGACTTCCATGCTCAGAGCGTTGGTGATGCCGGCAGCAAGGCTTCCACCGCACGCACCGCGCTTTCGCAGGCCGGTGCCGCGCTCGGCATTTCGAGTTCATCGGCGAGTTTCATCTTACGCTTTTCGGCCTTGGCGCTGACCAGTGTGATCAAGGGCCGGCACGCGTCTTCCATGGCTTCTTCGGCGCGCAGCAGACGCTCATCGGGTTCGAGCGCTTGCCCGTCGAAACCATCGTCGGCACGGATCAATCGATCGACTACACGGTTCTGCTGACGGAACACACGCTCGACATAGGCCTTGAACTCGGCCTTGCTCATGCGCGCGCTGTGACCATCGGGGTAGTGCACATCGACCGTCGTGCACGCGCTCAACAACACCATGAGCGCCATCCACCACCGACGCGCATTCAACTTCACCCCGTGCATTGCCCTGCCATCGTTAGTCGCGTCTGCCATGGCGCGCCAGCGCGCCGCTCTTGCGAGTATAGGTGAGAGCTCGTGCGACACCTCAGGCAAAGGCACGTACGACAGCGTCTTCAGCGGCGGAGAATTGCGCGACCAGACTGCGCGCTGCGGCGAGCTGGCCACGGCCACGGGCGAGATTGTGCGCACCGCAGCTGCCGTAGCGGCCAGCATCCCAGCCGAAATAGCTTTCCTGTAGCGCATCGGTAAGGAAGCGCGCGGCAAGCTCAAGATGAATTTCAAGCGTGGCAGGTACGATAGCGGTGATTTCATCAGCGCTCAGCACACCGCGCGCAACGGCGCCATAGCCATGCACGGCGGCGGCGAACAAGTCGATCTCGAAGCGTGCCTGCGGGTCGTCCTCGCGACGCGGATTGCACCACGAGCGCAGCGCGTCGCCGAGTTCCAGAGGCAGAGCCATGCGCGCCAGCGTGTCGAGATCGACCAGGCACAGCGCGTGGGTGCCGTCGGCGTCGAACAGCAGGTTGGAAATTTTCGGATCGCCATGTACCAGACGCGGCGGTGTGACGGGCGGCGCAGAGTGGGCGGCGCGCATGGCATCGATGTCAGCAGTGGCTTGCACGACATCGTCATGCAGGCGATGGCCGCTGCCGGCCGCCAGGGCTTGCGCGAGTCGTGCGCGATGACGGGCGAACTCGTGGATGGGCGGCCGTTCGACACGCAACTCTTCATTGAAATCGGCGAGTGCGACATGAAAACGCGCCAGCAGACTAGCGGCCGCCTCGGCCTGGGCCGGCCGGGCGAGGCAATCAAAGGCGCGGCCATCGACCCAGGTCAGTATCCGCCACAGCGCGCCGTCCTGTTCGACCGCCAGCCTGTCGTCTATGGTCCGCAGCAATTGCGGCGTCGACATACCATGCGCGGCGAGATGCCGACAGACTCGTTCGATGTTGTGATTCACGCCGGGCCCGAAGACCGGATGCAAGCGCTGCAAGGCGTAATGCACACCGTCGCGGGTGGCCAGCTTGAGGGTAAGATTGACCAAGCCTTGCGTGATGCGCGTGATGCTCATCACATCGAGTGCATAGGCTTCGAGCGCGACAGCGGCGGCGGCCTGCCAGGATTGATCGTCTGCGAGTGTCACCTTGTCATGATCCCGTCCGGAATACAGCTTGAAGTGCGAGCATAACCCGAGGCCTGTCTGCGTATGATTCGTTGCTTGCGCATCGGCATCGTATTGCCAAGCTTATGCCTGCTGCTCGCATGCACGACCACGCCACCCGCAACCACCCTGCCGCCTGCGCAAACGCGCTGTCTGCAGGCCTTCGTCGACGACGACGCACGCCTGGCCGAAGCGGGTATTCATGATGCGCAGGCCGTGCGCGTGCCAGATCATCCTTATCTGCGGGTCGATCGATTGTTGGCCTCGTTCACGGGATCGCTCGCGACTGTTCAGCAGCGCGCTGCCTGGCTGGAACACGCGGCCGCGCTCGACGCGCAAGGTCGTGCACTCGAACATGCGCGTCTGCCGCAGTCACTTTCCCCGCATGGCGAGGACGAACTGCAAGCATGCCGCACTTCGCTCAGTCGGGCGCTGCTGGACGATGACACCGCCTGGCCCGCTCTGCTCGCCGTCGCCGAGGTGCCGGACGACTACAGCGACACACGCCGCGCGCTCGGTCTCTACGGTTTGACTTCGCGCCTGGTGATGCACGGCGTGAAGCGCATGCAGCGCCAGGCCATGCCGCATGTGTTGGATATGACCGCTGCGGACACTGTCGCCGCCGAGCGTTATGGTCTAGCGGATAACGTGGCGCCCACGGAAATGAAGTCGCCCATGCCACCCTGGCCGCTGGACGCGCTGGGTATCCCGCGCATCGATGCCGAACAACTCGCACATCTGTTGCCTCGTTACGCGCCCGCGCTCAGCGTCGTCACGGCGAGCGCTGACGATCTCCCCGGCCAGGTCATCCGTCCCTCTCCGCCCTACCTCGATACCACGCAGCCGACGCTCTACACGCAGCTCGCCTACACCCGCTTTGGTGATCATGTTTTGCCGCAACTGGTGTACACATGGTGGTTCGCGGCGCGCACCGCGCGGGGTGTTATCGACCCTCTCGCCGGCAAGTTGGATGGCCTCAGTTGGCGCGTCACCCTCGACAGCGATGGCGAACCGTTGGCCTATGACCTGGTGCACAACTGTGGTTGCTACCACATGTTCTTTCCCGGTGAGCGATTGCGCGCGCGTGAACTGACTGACGATAGCGCCGAACCGCCGTGGATACCTTTCGCGGTGCCGACACAATGGCAGGGTCGCCTGCGTCTCATCCTCGCGAGCGGCAGTCATTATCTAACCGCACTCGCGCCGGCGGGCAGCGCCGTGCCTGACCATCGCTACCAACTCGCGTCCTATGACGCGTTACGCAATCTACCGACAGGGGAACGACACAGCAGCTTGTTTGACACTAACGGCCTGGTGCCCGGCTCGGCCCGCAGCGAACGCTGGTGGCTGTGGCCGATGGGTGTGGTCGCGCCGGGCAGCATGCGGCAATGGGGACATCAGGCGACGGCCTTTGTCGGGCGTCGTCATTTCGATGAGGCGCGCCTGCTGGAGCGTTACTTCGAGCGCGCCTCTTCGCTTTCGGCACCCGCCTCGTCGACTGATTGATCAGCGACGCGAGTCGCTGCCAAGGCCTCGTCTCGTGCTTTCAAGCGTGCGCGCAATGTGGCCTGTTGGCTCTCAATCGACAACGGGTTGTAACGCGGCACGAGGCTACCATCGATGGCCACGCCCTGGGGAGGAATATTGCTGATACGCAGCTGGCCGCGCGCGTCGGTCCAGCGATAAAACTCTGCTCGTGCACACAGCGGCGCGAACCATATCGTCGCGCACAGTACACTCAAGGCCATCGTGCGCGATGCCCGCATCAAGGATGACGCAGCGCGTGCAGTTCACGTTCGAGTTCGGCGATGCGGGCTCGCGCCGCGTCCCGTTCACGCGCCACGCGGGTGGTCTCGGCCAGGGCCTCGAAGGACGACAACTCGGCGCGACTCGCCCGTTCCAGCGCCAGACTGCGCTGCGCGGACATCAATTGCTCGCGCCGCGACGGGCCGAACAAGCGCGCCCACCAGCCGTCTTCTTCGGCCGCCGCGCCACGCGCGCTGTCATCGATCTCGAACTCGGCGCATAGGACCGCGAACTCCTCGCGGGCGAGATGCACCTCGCCGGCGGTCTTCAGTGCATCGAGCACCGCCGTCTCGTGTTCGGCGGTGAACTCCTCCGGCGCTGTCGCCCGCGCGATGGCGAGCACGGCACGCGCTTCGTGAAAGCCCGTCGCGCCCTCCTCAAATCTTAACTCCATGGGCCTCCCTCGCGCTCATCGCCTAGTCCGCTCTCAGAGTTTACTGAAGCTCAAATTCACGCCGGCGAAATCGCCTTCGGCCGCGCTGCCGCACACTACGCCCAGCTGACCACGGGCCGGGTCGAGATAACGCGCGGCTACTGCACGCAACGAAGCGTGGCTCGCTGCCAGCACCCGCGCGCGGAAACGCGCACGGAAGGCATCATCACGACCATAGAGCCCATTGCTGAAGGCACGCTCGCATTCACCGACCGGCGAGCGCGGCTGATCGAGCGCGCGGATGGTGCCGAGCACGGCTTCCTGTAGACGCTGTTGGTCGCTGTCGTTCGCGAACCAGGCCAGTGCGCGATCGAAGTCCTGCAAGGTCGCAACAGCGCGCGGATCGCGATAGGAATAGAAACGGAAAGTCGCGCTGTCGGCGTCATAGCTGGCGCCCGAGCCATAGGCGCCACCCTTCTCACGTATCTCGCCGTGCAGGAAACCGTCCTGCAGATAACGACCGAGCAGGGCAAGCAGCGGCGCGTCGGCGTGATCTTCGACCACTGCGGCATACGCTTTGGCGACGAAATTGACCTTCGAATTGATCAGCCAGCCATTACCGGACGGCTGGTCTTCGATGCGCGCGACGAAGGCTTCACAGGCTGGCGCCAGCGGCGCGCCAACGCGGGCGACGAGGCTTGCCGCGCCTTCCAACACCGTCGCATCGCCGAACAAGGCCACGCGCCGTGGCGCAGATCTGAGCTTGGTACGAATCGATTCGAATAGCGCAAACAAGCCATCCAGCGCAGCCTCGTCTTCAGCGCCGGCGAGTGCTTTCAGCATTCGGTGGGCGCTCGGGCCATCCCAGAGATCGTCCAGGGCCGCAGCGAGCGAATAGCTGCGTGCGGCACTGATCACCGCCAGTTGATGACCTCTATCGGTCAGGGACTGTTCGGCTTCGGCGCGCGACTGCATGAGCAGTTCATGCAGATGCTCGCGCTCGTCGAAACGCACGCCGTCCAGCATCTCGCTGACGACGGCGATGACGTCGTCGCGCTTGCGCGCCAGGCCCTTGCCGGCAATCACGAACCAGCCGTGCAATGGACCACCGCCGACGGGCGCGCGCGCCATGGTATTGGTGCCGAAACTGCCGAACAGCGCGCGGCGCGACTGCACCGCAAGATAGTCCTCATCGCCATGGCCGAACTCGGTCAGGTAATCGGACAGCATGGGCAACACGCGCAATTCTGCGGCGCTCAAGTCAGGCAGGTCGTAGACCAGCTGCATGCGAAAGATGCCATTCGCCGCGCAATCGAAAGCATGCACATCCACGCCATCGTGGTGGGTGATACGCGCACAGGGAGAGGGCGACGGCGCGGGCACGTCGGCCAAGGTCACCTGCGGCAATATGTTCGGGTCATCGATGCGGGCCTGACGTTCGCGCAGCGCCGCGCTCTGCTGCTTGAGGGTAGCACGCTCGGCATCGCCCATGGCACTCGCTATCGCTTGCAGGCGCGCACGTTCCGCCGCTTCATCGCGCTCGGCCTTGGCCGCATCGGGCACCATGGTCACACGCACGCGATGGGCGTTGTCCAGCAACATGCGTTGCACCAGACGCGCGACAAAACCCGGCGCACGGATTTCACGGCGCAAGCCCTCCAGCACCCGATCGAGTTCCAATAGACGCGCCGGATCGCGGCGATACATCATGGCCGGCATCACACGCCCCATAAGCTGCAGACCAAAGGGATAGCTGCCGCCGCCAATGTCACGCTGCGCCATCTCGATGCGATCGAGCACCGCATCGAGGGTCGCCGCATCGACACCTTCGCGCGCGACCTTATTCAGCACATCGATGATGCCTTGCTCTAGCGCAGTGCCATGGTCGGTCTCGCTGCCCTCGACCCCACAGACGAACACCAGCTGACGCGCCGAGTCATCGACGCCACACAGCTCGGAAGGCGCGTCGGCGAGTTCTGTCGTTTCGAGGTAATGACGCAGTGGCGAGGCGCTGTGCTCAAGTAGTATCGATGACAAGAGATGGGCCTCAACCACGTCGTCCGGCTCGGCCGCATCGCCCAACAACCAGGCCCACACGATATGCGTGGCACGCTCGCCTTCATCCTCGGCGAAGTAACAGGCTTCAACACTGCGCGGCGCGCTGAAAGCCGGTTGCAGTGGACTCAACACGATGTCATCGGGACGCTTGAAACGTGCCAGCACGAGTTCGGCAATGTAACGCTGATGCTCGCTCTCGGGGAAGCTGCCATAGGTCATGAACACCGCGTTACCGGGGTGATAGTGACGACTATGGAAGGCGCGCAACGCGGCGTGGGTCAGATCTGGGATCGCGAGCGGCTCGCCGCCGCTGTTGTGACGATAGACAGTGTCGGGAAATACGGCTGCATGCAGATGGTGGTAGAGCTGCGCGAGCGGCGCGCTCATCGCACCTTTCATCTCGTTGTAGACCACACCGTGGAATTGGATCGGCGGCGCGTCGCCATCGGTCTCTTCGGCCGCTTCCAGTCGCCAGCCTTCCTGGGCGAAATCCAGCGGATCGAGATTCGGGAAGAACACTGCGTCCAGATAAACCTTGAGCAGATTGTCGAAATCCTTGCGATTCTGGGTGGCAAAGGGATAGGCGGTGCTGTCGCTGCCGGTGAAAGCGTTCATGAAGGTATTCAAGGAACGGCGCAGCATCATGAAGAACGGATCGCGCACCGGATAACGCTGACTGCCGCACAGCGTGGTGTGCTCAAGGATATGGGCCACGCCGCTCGAATCCTGCGGCAGGGTCGGCACCACCACCATGAAGGCGTTGTTGCTGTCATTGCAGGCGAAATGCAGATGGCGGGCGCCGCTCGCGGCGTGCTGATATTGGCGCAATTCCAAGCCCAGCGAGCCAATGGCGGTGGTGGCGGTCAATTCGAATGCAGGTTTGGACATCGGTATTCAATTCACTCAAGGCTGTGCACAGATAAGCGGGTGTTCAAGCGATACGCGTCAGCGCGTCGCGCAGTTCAGTCAGCGTAGCGATCTCGGCCTGAGGCCGCGCGTAGTCGTCGGGCCACAAGCCGCCGTCGCGATTCAGCCAGACACTGGCCAACGCGGCGCGACGCGCACCCTCGACATCGTACAGGGGCTGATCGCCGACGTGCACCGCGCGCGCCGCTGTCACGCCGGCCCGCGCCAGCGCGACCTCAAACATGCGCGGGTCAGGCTTCTGTACGCCGGCCTCGGCGGGCGAAATACAAAAGGCGAAATAGGTGCTGACCCCGGCGACTTCAAGGTCGGCATTGCCATTGGTGAGCGCGACCAAGGTGAAATCACGGGCCAGGTCCGACAGCACCGGCACGACGTCGTCGTACAGCGTTACTACGCTCCGTTCGCGCACGAACAGCGCGATAGCGGGTTCGGCGAGAGCCGGGTCATAAGCAAAGGCGGCGAGTTGCACGCGCAGCGCCAGAATGCGCAGCGCCGTGAAGTCATGGGCGACGTCGGGACGCTGACTGGCCAGTTCCCAGCGCCAGCGACGCAGCGACTCAATGTCGTGCGCGGCCGCCAGGCGCGGCGCGTGCTCGACTATCCATGCGTGCTGCACCTGTTCGGCACGCAACAATGCCGGACGTGCATCCCACAGGGTGTCGTCGAGATCGAAGGTGATCACTTCAAACATCGTTGCAGCTCTTAGATGGGCGTCGCGCGTCGCGCACGCACGCTATACTTCCGCACCGGCTGGTAGGAGGAACCGTCAATGCCATCGTTCGATGTCGTATCCGAAGTCGACAAACACGAACTCACCAACGCCGTCGACCAGACCAATCGCGAAGTCGGACAGCGCTTCGATTTCAAGGGCAGCAAAGCACGGGTCGAGCGCGAAGAATACAAGTTGACCATCATCGCCGATGGTGAGTTTCAAGCCAAGCAACTGCTGGAAATCCTTGAGGCCCGACTGGCCAAACGCGGCATCGACATCGATTGCCTGGAAGTCGGCGACTTCAGCTCCAATGTTGCCGAGGCGCGCCTGCCGGTGACGGTGCGCGAAGGGGTCGATGCGGACACCGGCCGCAAGCTGAACAAACTCATCAAGGACAGCAAGATCAAGGTCACCGCCCAGATGCAACAGAACCAATTACGCGTGACCGGCAAGAATCGCGACGACCTGCAGGCGGTGATCGCCCTGATCAGGAACGCCAAGCTCGGCGTGCCATTCCAGTTCACCAATTTCCGCGACTGATACGCCGCCCATGCAGCAGAGCGAACAGCGCTTCGGTTGTCCCTATTGCGGTGAGCGTATCAGCGTGCTTGTCGATCATTCCGAACAAGAACAGAACTACATCGAGGATTGCGAGGTGTGCTGTTGCCCGATCATGCTTATGGTGCGTGTCGAAACGGATGACAGCGTGCGTCTGGTGGCGCGCCGCAGCGATGATTGAACTTGCTTCTTGTGGCCTGCGGCAATCGCGATGAGTGTCGCCGAACTGTCCTTGCTGTTCGGCGGCGGTCTCGTCATTGGTCTGTGGTGGTGGAGCATGCAGGCCCACGACCGCGTCGACTTCATCAGCCGCGAAGTGTGCAAGGACCTCGACCTGCAACGCCTCGACGAGGCGGTGTCATTGCGTCGTGTCGGCTTCGCACGGGACGAATATGGCCTCGATCTCGAACGCGTGTTCCGCTTTGAATTCAGCGTCAACGGCGCCGACAGGCACCTGGGTGAAATCTGTCTGCGTGGCGATCTGCCGCGCTGGGTGCATCTCGCCCACCCAGACGGCGACATTCATATCGATTTATCCGCACGCGCTTGAAGCGTGCGGGTGGTGAGACTCAATCGCTCTCGCCGCGGCGCAGCTTGTCCGACAGTTCGTTGATCAGCGCCTGGTCGTGGGCTTTGGCCGCCGCTCGCACCGCCTGGGCGCGCTGCTTGATGCGATCGAGGTGGGCACGCTGATTGGCGAGGATGCCGCGATTCGTATCGCTGTTCTCGACCGCGTCCTGCTCCTGCAGCCATTCGTCCAGTTCATGTTCGAGATCGGCCCGCACGCGCTCTTCGTGCACACCATGGGCGGCGAGGTCGCCGGCCGAGGCGACGGCGGCGGCCTGCGCATCGGCCTGGGCGCGCTCGCTGGCGGCGATCTGTTGCGCGACATGACGGGCCTGGGCTTCCAGCTCGCGCAAATTGGCTTCGTCCGCCTGATCGTTGCTGGCGGTGATGCGCTTGAGATCAGCGATTTCGGTTTCGATCTCACGCTGCTGTTGCACGGCAGCCTGCTTTTCGCGCTGCGCGAGTTCCAGCGCCAGACGCAGGCGACGGGAATCAGTTTCCAGGCGTTCGCGTTCGAAACGCATCTCGGCCTCTTCCTGCATGCGCTTACGCGCATGAGCATCCTTGAATTCGGCAACGATCTGCTCTGCTTCGGCGGCAGCGGCGCGACGCGCGACTTCGGCCGCTTCGCGTTCGCGACGCGCGCGTTCCAGCTCGGCGGCGTTGCGCGCCAACTCTTCTTCGAGTTGACGACGTTCGCTCTGCACCTTGTGGCGCAATTCCTCGCGCAGCTTGCCCTCCAAGGCCAGTTGTTGCTGCTCGCGCATCTCGGCCTCGCGCGCACTGGCCTGCTGCACTTCTTCGAGTCGACGCTGGTAGTCGCGCGCCTCGGCCAGACGCACGCGGGATTCCTCGGCCTGCACCCGCACGCGTTCCTGTTCTTCACGCAGCCGCACTTCGGCATCAGCCTTCTGGCTCTGCAGGCGCTTGAGCTCCTCGGCCTGCCAGGCGTAGCTCTCGCGTAGCTTGCGCTCTTCTTCCTGCAGGCGACGCTCCATCTCCGCGCGCACCTGCTCGACCCGCTCGCGCTGGGCTTCACGTTCAGCCTGGACGGCCACATCGGCCTCGGCCTTGGACCGTTCGATCTCGGCCTTGATGCGCTGTGCTTCGGCCAGTTCACGACGCGCCGCCTCCGCGATCGCGGCTTCGGCTTCGGCCTTGGCCCGTGCCAGTTCCTCGCGTACCCGCTGGGCTTCAGCCACTTCGCGTTCGGCGGCCTCGGCGGCTACTTCAGCGGCGGCGGCACGGGCGGCTTCAAGTTCGGCCTTGAGACGTTCGGCCTCGGCTTGATCGCGCGCGGCATGAGCGGCGGCGACGGCGGCAGCCTCGGCATGAGCGCGCTCGTACTCTTCTTTCATGCGCTGCGTCTGCTGCGCTTCGCGCTCGGCGGCGGCCTCAGCCTGAGCGCGGGCACGCTCCAGCTCTTCTTTAAGACGCAAGGATTCCTGAGCCTCGCGGTCGGCTGCTGCCGCAGCGGAAGCCTCGACTTCGGCGCGCGCCCTTTCCAACTCATCTCTGAGACGCTGGACTTCAAGCGTCTCGCGCTCGGCAGCGAGCTGGGCCGCAACAGCGGCGGCCTCGGCTTCGGCGCGGGTCCGCTCAATTTCGGCCTTAAGGCGCTCAGTCTCGACCTGATCGCGGACAGCGTGAGCCGCAGCGGAAGCCTCCACTTCGGCGCGCGCCCGTTCCAATTCCTCTTTCAGGCGGCGCGCTTCACTAGCCTCATGCGCGGCCGCTTCGGCGGCGGCCGTGGCGGCGGCTTCGGCATCGGCGCGAGCCCGTTCAATCTCGGCGCGCAGTCTATCGGTCTCGACCTGATCGCGCGCAGCATGGGCGACGGCGGCAGCTTCGGCCTCGGCGCGTACCCGCTCCAGTTCTTCCTTGAGGCGTTGTGCTTCCTGGGTCTCACGCTGGGCGGCGGCGACCGCAGCAGCGGCGGCGGCTTCAGCCTGCAGGCGCGCACGCGCGACTTCAGCCTTGAAGCGCTCACTGTCAGCCTGATCGCGAGCCGCATGGGCGGTGGCGGCGACTTCGGCCGCAGCCCGCGCCTTCTCCAATTCTTCCTTGAGACGTCGCGCCTCGATCGCCTCACGCTGGGCGGCGGCCACTGCGGCAGCCTGAGCTTCGCCTCGCGCCTGTTCGATTTCCGCCTTCAAACGCTGGGCTTCGGCGAGTTCGCGACGCGCCACTTCGGCGGTGGCCTGGATACGTTGCTTTTCGGCACGCAGTTTTTCGGCTGTGCGACGTTCGACCTCGGCACGCTCGCGCTGCATTTCGGCGGCAATGCGCTGCCGCTCGACCTCGATCTTCTGCTCGGCCTCGCGTTCCGCTTCACGCCGCGCGAGTGCGGTGACCGCAAGTAGAGCGGCGGCATCCTCGGCGGCGCTGCCCAGCGCCGGATCGATGGCGCGTTCATCATTGGTCTGGTGCGAAGTCGGCACCGGCACCACAGCCAGGCCGCCGGCGCCGAAGGCATCGTCGTGCAGGGTCAGATCGAGCGTGTCAGTTGTCACCGCCGTGGCGGCCGACACCAGCTCGCAACGCATCAAGCCGCCTTCGAGATAGTGCACATCGAAGCCGCGCTCGGCGAGTAGGAAGGCTGCCACCGCGCTACGCGAGCCGGTGTCGCAATAGACCACGTAGATCAGTTCGGCATCGAGTCGGCCGGAATGCATACGCAGGGTATTGAGCGGATGGTTGATGCTGCCCTGGATGCCATCGCGCAGATGTTCCTCGGGGAAACGCACGTCCAGCCAGACGGCCGGCTTGGTAGCGAGGATGATCCCACCTTCCTTATAGGTCACGCCGCTCAGCAAGGGCTTCTGGATCAGTTCGACGAAGGCTTCCTTAGGTAAGCGCACCAACTGCCCGTCGCTGAGCATACGCACGCTGGCGTTGCGGTTGGAACCCGCCACCAGCGCTTCTTCGCCAAATGCGTCGCCCGGCCCGATCAAGGCCAGGCGATAACCGGGCGCACTCGGCCCGGCGCTGCGCATCACCTCGCAGCGGCCCTGGGCGATGATGTAGTAGTAATCGCCGGGCGCGCCCTGTTTGACGACGATGTCGCCCGCGCTGACATCGATCTCCTCAAACAGAGTGAAAATGCGATGGATATTGGAAGCTGGCAGATGCGAGAACAGCTTGGACTGCAGCATGCGCGTCATCCAATCGCCGTCATCTTCGTTGCCGGTCTCAAGTTCGTTGACCTGTACCGAGCAGTAACTGCCGGCGCTGTCGGCCGCCATCAGTCGATCGATTAAATCGCGCGCGACGCGCATCACGCTGACGTCGGTCTCCGCCCGCGCGGTCATCTTGCGCGGCTGCAGTTGCGCGATAGGGTGGGCAGCCGCAGCCGAGCCACCGGCCAGGCGTTGCACCACCTGACCACCGCTGCGCAATTCGAGCCGGCCTTCGAGCAGATAGATGGAATAGGCGTCGCGGTCACCTTCCTTGAACAGGATGTCACCGCGCCGGTAGCGCAACACTTCCGCCTGAGCTAGCACCTCGGCACGGCTGGCCGAGGCCAATGAGGACATCGGCACGAGCACGTCGACGAGACTTTCGAATTTAGATTCCAGTGCCGACATCAGGGTCACGCATGGGTTCTGGGCAAGGGGCTGTTATTAGTATCCAGTCTGCCCCCCGCGTAGCCGGGGCAATGAACGTCAGCAAGCTTATCCCTAGCGCGGCCGCGATTCATGGTTCGTCCATGCCAAGTGTGAAAGCCATCACGGGATGAACGGCACGAGGTCTGCGTTTTGCAATGTGAGTCTGGATGTGACGACTTGCGCTGCTCAGCCCACCATGGGCCAGCGATGTGGCTGCGTGATGACCGGATCGCGGACCTTGGTATCGCCTCAGCAGCGCGCGCGAGGCACCCGCCTGGCGACCGAAAGAGCGTAGAATGCCGCCAGTCCAGCCAGCCCGGGAAGCGAGTCGTGGTTACCGAGGAGACAAAGTCTATCCAACGCCGCATTCTGGAGTTGCAGACCGAGCACCGTGATCTGGATGAAGTGGTGAACACCCTGTCGAACCGCATCGACGTTGACCAACTCCTCCTGCGCCGCATGAAGAAGCGGAAATTGCAGCTCAAGGACCAGATTGCCCGCTTGAAGAGCCAGTTGATCCCCGACCTCGACGCTTGATCCGCGTAGGGATTTTTCAGCAGCGAACGTCTCATGGCAGTAGATCAAGAATCACTCAAATCCCGCTTCGGTTATCTGGTTCCGCTCAACAAGCTGCCGGCTGACCGCCAGGCCCGGCTGCTCGCCCAATCCGATGTGATTGAACTGCGCAAGAAAGACATTCTGTTCAGGCAGGGCGACCGCGACGATTTCACTTTCTACGTACTCGAGGGCGACCTTGAGATGTTTGCCGACGAATCCCTCATCAAGCGCGTTAGCGGCGGCGAGGGCGCATCCTTTCAGCCACTGGCGCAACTTCAGCCTCGACAGATGACGGCCGTCGCAAAAACGAAGGCCAGTGTGCTCCGCGTGCGCCGCTCTCTGCTTGAACAACTGCTCAGTCTGGACAGCCCGCCACTCGCCGACAACGACATCCCGAGCGGGGTGGAAGTGGAGGAAATGGAGGCCGAACACGGCGCCGACTGGCTTATGACTCTGTTGCAGTCGGAGCTTTTCACTCGCATCCCGCCCTCCAATATCCAAGGTCTGCTCGACACCCTGGAGCCGATCGCAGTCACCGCCGGCGAGGAAATCATCAAACAGGGCGAGCCCGGCGAGTACTACTACGCGGTGCAGAGCGGCACCTGCGAGGTGGTGCGCAAGGGCAGCAACAAACGCGAGATCCGCCTCGCCGAACTCGGCCCGGGCGATACTTTCGGCGAGGAAGCCCTGATTTCCGGTGCGCGGCGCAACGCGACCGTGCGCATGACCTCGAACGGCGAGCTGGCGCGCCTGACCAAGGCCGATTTCACCCGCCTCGTCAAAGCGCCTTTATTGGATGCAGTGAACCGTGCCGAAGCTGAAGAACAGGTCAAAGCCGGCGCCCGCTGGCTGGATGTGCGCTTCGGCGACGAACACGCCCACAACGGTCTGCCGAACAGCCTCAACATCCCGCTCGGTGTGCTGCGCACCCGCGCCAGCGAACTCGACGAGTCCGGCAGCTATATCGCCTATTGCGACAGCGGCGGTCGCAGCTCGGCGGCCGCCTTCCTGCTCGCCGAACGCGGCTTTGATGTGTCCTACGTCGAAGGCGGTGCGGTCGACGAACTGACACAAGCAGCCCGTCCCGTGCCGACCGCCGCGCCAACACCCACCTCCAGCCCACCTCCCGCACCGCCGGTGGTTTCGACCACGCCGCCAGTCGTGGCTGCTGCGCCGCCACCCTCAAACGTCATGCTGGAGGCCGCCGCACGCGCGTCTTCCCTCGGGGCCGAAGTCGCGAAAGCCGATCTGACCATCGAACAAGCGCAGAAAATGATGGCCGAAGCCCAAGCCATGAAGGCCGACGCGGAAACCTACGTCGCCGAGAAGCTCGAACGCGAACGCGCGCGCCTTGCCAGCGAGTTTGCCGAGCTGCAACAGAAAATCAATGAAGCCGAAGTACTCAAGCTGGCACTGGCCGCACGCGAACAGGCCGCGCGTGCCGAGCTTGCACGTCAGCAGGCCGAGGTCGCCGCGCGTGAGCAAGCCAGTCGCGCCCAACTCGAGCGACGCCAGAGCGAAGCGGCGGCGCGCGAACTGGCGGCGCGCGAACAACTGGCGCGCGAGCTGGCCATTGCCGCAGCCCAGGCGCAGGAACGTGAGCAGGCCTTGGCGGCACGCGCCGCGCAATTGCAGCAACGCATGGAAAACGAAGCACGCGTGCTGAACGAGCGCCTGGCCGAGGCCGAACAGGTGCGGGCCGCGCTCGCCGAACAGCAGCAGGAAGCGGTCCGTGCCGAAACCGCCCGTCAGCGTCTGACCGAAGAACAGGCCCGCATCCAGCAGGAAGCGCTGCAGCTCAATCAGAAACTGGCCGAGGTCGAACAGCTGAAGGCCACTCTCGAGCGTCAGCAGCGTGCCAGTGAACTCGAAACCGCCAGCCGTGAGCGCCTCTACGAACAGCAGCAACGCATCGAGCGTGAGGCGGAGTTGCTGACCACGCGTCTGGCCGAGGCCGAAAAACTCAAGGCCGCGCTGCTCGAACAGCAGACCCTGGCTGAATTGGAAGTCGCGCGCGAACACGAAGAAGTCGATACACGTCTGGCCGAGCTGGAAAAGGCCGCCGCTGCGCGCCTGCACGAAGAAGAACATCGCCTCGCCGAGCTCTACCAGCAACAGGCTGACCGTCTCGAATCCCTGCAGGCTGGCCGTGAAGCGGAACTACGCGATGCGCTGCGCAAGGAGCTGGCGGCCGAACGCGGCAAGTTCGAACTGGCGGTATCGCACGCCACCGCTGAGCTCGAGCGCGCGCGCGACGAGCGCGCCGCCGCGATCGCGGCCAAGGAAGCGACCGCCGCCGAAGCGCGACGCATGATCGATGACTACAAACGCCAGCAACAGGCGCTACTGACCGAGCAGCAGGCGATCTTCGCGCGTGAACGTGAGAAGTTGCGCGCCGAAGCCGAGCGCGTCGAAAAGCTGAAGGTCGAGGCGATGCGCGTGCGCCAGGAAGCGCAAGCCTACAAAGTCGCCGCCGAACGCGAACTCGCCGAGGCCGTTAACCGCAAGGCGGCCGCCGACAGCGTCGCCGCGCGCCGCGAGATCGACAGCGCGATCATCGAAATCAAGGAACGCGCGTCCGCCGCCAGTCGCGAACTCAAGCAGGCCATCGAGGCGGAAACCGCCATTGTCTCCGTCGCCGAGGATCATGAAGACGAACTCGAGCGCACCTACACCACCGCCACCGAGATCAACGAGCTGCTGTACAAGGAACTCAAGGACTGGAGAGGCGAACACGACGAAGCGCAAGACTCGCACATGCAACGGGAGATCCTGTCGCGACAGAAGGAAATGGTGGAACGCATCCGCGCCCACGCCGCCGCCGCCAAGACGCAACAGAAGGTGCAGACAGAAAACTTGCTGGATGAGGTTCAGCAACAGCTGACGAAGCCGCGCTGACAGCAGCGTCCGTCCTCAGGGACCTGCGCTTTCCGCAGTGGGCGAGGACGTCACCGCAAGCTCGGCACGCAAAGCGTCGAAGCGGCGATGGGCGCTTTCGAACTGCGCGTCATCGAGCTGACCGCGCAGCACGTCGGCATTTACGTTCGCCACCGCAAGACCACCCTCCGCAGCGAGATGAAACCACGCCCAGGCTTCGATGATGTCGACATCGACACCGTCGCCATTCAAGTAACAGGCACCGAGCGCGTTCTGCGCGATCGCGAGACCAGCGCGTGCCGCACGCGTCCAGAGCTTGATACTAGTCGCGACATCGCGCGACACACCACCCTGTCCGCGTCGATAAAGAATGCCCAGATCGTAGGCCGCGCCAGGTTCTCCGGCGTGGGCCGCCGTCTCCCACCAACTGCGCGCCTGCGCGAGATCGCGCGCGACGCCCGTGCCGCGAAAATACATGAGCCCAAGTTCATGGGCGGCGCGCCCATCGCCCTGCTGCGCGGCGCGCAGCAACCAGGTGCGCGCCTGTTCAGCATCGGCTTGCACACCTTCGCCGCGCAAATAGAGCAAGGCGAGATTGTACTGAGCCTTGAGCATGCCCTGCTCGGCGGCACGTCGATACCACTGCGCGGCCTTGGTTGGATCGGCAATCACCCCCCACCCTTTCTGGTAAGACACACCGAGATGGAATTGCGCCTGCGCATCGCCCGCGCGCGCCAGCGGTTGGAATTCACTGATCGCCCCGCCGTAGTCGCCCGCGCGAAAAGCGGCCAGGCCGGCGGCAAAATCGGCGCGCGCCAGCGGGCTCGACAACACGCCCAGGAGGGTGGCTAACAAAGCAAAACCATGGGTCCCATACCGCATTACCGGTGATTGAATCCTGGCGTCGACCATGTTTTACAATGGCCCGACACTTTCAACATTTGTAGGCGACATGTCTAACCAACGATTTTCCGGCACCGATACGTACATCGTAACCGAAGACCTCATGATGGCCGTCAATGCCGCCGTCACTTTGCAGCGTCCGCTGCTCGTCAAGGGTGAACCGGGCACCGGCAAGACCATGCTCGCCGAGGAGATCGCGCGCTCGCTCGGTCGCCCGCTGATTCCGTGGCATATCAAATCGACCACCAAGGCCGCGCAAGGTCTGTATGAATACGACGCGGTTGCACGCCTACGCGATTCGCAATTGGGCGACAACAAGGTGCACGACATCGCCAACTACATCGTCAAGGGCAAACTGTGGGAGGCCTTTGAGAGCGACGCTCAACCGGTGCTCTTAATCGATGAAATCGACAAGGCCGATATTGAATTTCCGAATGACCTTTTGCTCGAACTCGACCGCATGGAGTTCTACGTCTACGAGACCAAGCAGACTATCAAGGCTCGTGCCCGTCCGGTCATCATCATCACCAGCAACAACGAGAAGGAACTGCCCGACGCCTTCCTGCGTCGCTGCTTCTTCCATTACATCCAGTTCCCCGATCGCGACACCATGGATGCCATCGTTCGCGTGCACTACCCGGACATCAAGAAGCACCTGCTGGCCGAAGCGCTGGAATGCTTCTTCGAACTGCGTGACATCCCGGGCCTGAAGAAGCGTCCGTCGACCTCGGAGCTGCTCGACTGGATCAAGCTTTTGGTCGCCGAGGACATTCCGCCGGAAGCACTGCGCGAGAAAGACACCCGGCGCGCGATTCCGAAACTCTATGGCGCCATGCTCAAGAACGAACAAGACATGCATCTGTTCGAGCGCCT
>JAYWAC010000083.1:0-2416 GCA_043782755.1 Pseudomonadota bacterium
CGATGGGGCTCAATCCTCGCGTGGCATGATGCCGGTCGCCGTGCGCCAGGGGAGCAGCGAGTTCCGGCGCCGGGTGGGGTTAGTCTTCGAGTTCACGGATGTGTGCAGGGGGGCCGCCTTCGGCCGCACGGGCGAGCGCTCCTTAAGCGGCGGCTCCTTACGCGGCAATTGCCTGAGCGCGAGCGCGGTTACGCCTCGCGTCTGCTGAACAAGAGGCGCGCGCCCTGGGGGCCGTATTCTTCGTGATGAGTAATGCTGCTATCGAGACTGAAAGTGTCGCCGGCACGACAGGTGCTGGTGCCCTGGGCCGTCACCACGCTGATTTCGCCGTCGAGGATCAAGGCACTGGCCGCGTAGTCGTGCACATGGTCAGTGGTGACTAGATTGGCGTCGCGCTCGATGACGGCGGGTTCAGGGAAGCCCTTGCTGGCAAGCATGACGCGGAAGGTGGATTCATTCATCGTGTCGAACTCCGTAGCGCGAGGCAGCCACTATAACCCGGCATCGGGCATTAGCGCGCCTCCAACGCCTCGCAGAAAATTATGACATGGAATACATCAATTTCAGCGAAACCCTCGCGCGCGTACTGCTCCAACACTCTATTACTTTCCCTGCCCAGCCATCGGAGTTAGATTGAGGCCGCGCCTCTGCTCGAACCACAAGGATCTGCCATGAGCACCACCACCATTCTCTATGACGACCGCGTCACCGAAGGCATAGCCGCCGCGGTCGACGACCAACATTTATGGATCTCGAAGGCCGATCTGCCCAAGACCACGGGCTGGGAACTGAAAGCCGAAGGACTGTGCCGCGGCGACGCATGCGTGCGTGCGCAGGCCGCGTGGGCCGACAGCGCTGACAGGATCGATCTCGCCGCCTTCGCCGCCTACATGGGGAAACCCATGATCCGCGACGGGCAGGCCTTCGCCTTTGGTGAAGCGGTCAGCACACGCCGCGATACGCTGTTCTCGCTCGAGGCGCCCGATTTCACCTTGCCCGACATCGACGGCAAGCAGCACGCCTTGGCAGATTTCCGCGGCAAGAAAGTCTTCATGTATTCCTGGGGCTCTTACTGAGGCTGCAGCTTTGACCTGTCCGTGTGGCAGGCAGTGTATGAAGAGCTGAAGGGTAAGGGACTCGAGATCATCGCCGTGGCTTTCGATACCGCCGGCAAGGCTGCGGTCGAGGCCGGCATCCGTGCCGCGGACTGCAAGGAGCGTCCCGCTATCCTGGCCCGCCTGATGGGCTGGTCGGACGAGTTGTGGGCGCGCCAAGCGCCACCGGCCTATACCTGTCTCATCGATGAGGCGCATATCGTGGCTGAGCTTTACGGCATGACCAACGTGCCGCAAGGCGTGTGGATCGACGAAGCCGGGCGCATCGTGCGGCCCGCGGAATCGGCGGGTTCTGCTGATATGGTGCGTCACCTGAATCGCGAAACCTTCGAGATCCCGGATGATGCCGCGGCCGAAGGGCGTGCCATTCGCGACACCTATGTCAACGCGCTGCGTGACTGGGCGGACAAGGGCGCGTCCAGCCGCTACATCCTGCCGCCCGAGGAAGTGCGCAAGCGCATGCGCGGACCGCGCGAAGCGGATGTCGTCGCAGCGACTCACGTGCGTCTCGGTCGGCATCTGTATGGCAAGGGGGACCTAGCGCGCGCCAAGCATCACTTCAAGGAAGCCGTGCGGCTGGTGCCCGAGAGTTGGAACTACCGGCGCCAATCCAACATGCTCGATCCCGACAAGGTCGGCCAGTTAAACTCTGGCCCCGATTTCTGGGAAGCCGTCGACGCGCTGGGCGATACGTCCTTCTACCCGCCAGCCGACTTCAGCTCGGCGGGTTGACACTCGAGAGTGCAATGTGTCGGCCTGCGCCGACACATTGCCGAGCATTGGTTCTCCCTCATCATCGAACGCATCATGACCCTGATTGCGCTATAGGAAGCCCCACAAAGTGTGCTGCGCGCTCATGGCTGTTAGTGGCGCCGAGTAATCTCTCCCATCAAGCTCAGCTGCGCAGCGGCAGCAGGCAGGCACCCATGCCTTTGACCGCGGCCTCGGTGCTGTCATCGACATCGGTGCGGAAAGTCGCATGCACGCGATTGACCATCGCCGACAGACCGACCGTCACGCACAACTCTACCAGTTCATCCTTGTCGAAGCGCTTCGCCAGCTCGCCATAAAGCTGGTCGTCGCAGCGGTTGTCTCGGGTCAGCGACTCCGAATAGCGCAGCACCAGTTTGTCCGTTTCATCGAAGCTCGCGCAGTTGTGCGGCGCGCCCATTGAGGCCATCTCCTGTTCTGTCAAGCCGACACTCAGACCGAGCATCACATGAGTGGGGATTCAGTAATGGCAGGCGTTGAGCTGCGAGGCGCGCAGATAGGCGAGTTCGCGGTAGCGCGGCGTAAGCGTC
>JAYWAC010000084.1:0-17002 GCA_043782755.1 Pseudomonadota bacterium
TCAGCGCCGACCAAACCGGGCGTCTCGGCCGCGATGCGATCGAGCGAGACATCATCAGCCAGCGGCACGCGCTTGGCGTGGATCGCGAGTATCGCCGCGCGCCCCGCGCGGTCGGGTCTTTGCACCACCACACGCCTGTCGAAGCGACCTGGCCGCAGCAAGGCGAGATCGAGCACGTCAGCGCGATTGGTGGCGGCCAGCACGATCACGCCTTCGCGTGCGTCGAAACCGTCCATCTCGGTCAGAATCTGATTCAAGGTCTGCTCACGTTCATCGTGACCACCCATCTGACTGCCACGGCCACGGGCCCGCCCGATGGCGTCGAGTTCGTCGATGAAGATGATCGAGGGCGCGGCGGCGCGCGCTTCTTTGAACAGATCACGCACGCGCGCGGCGCCCACACCGACGATCATTTCGATGAACTCCGAGGCACTCATACTGAAGAAAGGCACGCCGGCCTGGCCCGCCACCGCGCGCGCCAGCAAGGTCTTGCCGGTGCCGGGCGCGCCGACCAGCAGCACGCCCTTGGGCACAGTGCCACCGAGACGTTGGTACTTGGCCGGGTGTTTCAAGAAGTCGACCACTTCGATCAATTCGTTCTCGGCTTCGTCGATGCCGGCCACGTCATCGAAGGTGATCGGCTGCTGATCCGCAGCATAACGCTTGGCGCGACTGCGACCGAGATTGAACAGGCCGCCACCGGCGCCACGCTTGCTGATCCAGACGAATACTGCCACCAGCAACAACGTTGGGCCGAAACTCAAGACCAGATCGAACCACGAGGAATTACGCTGATCGGCGGCATCCACCACCACACCTTTGCTGTCCAGCAGGGATTCAAGACCAGCATCGGCAAAGCTCGGACGCTGGGTCTTGAAGCTGACGATGTTCTCGACCGTGGCCGGCTCTGCTTGGCCGCGCGCCGCACTCGCCGCCGGCGGATAGACCACTTCGTGCTTGAAGCGCCCATCCAAAGCATCACCCACACTGCTCAAGCTCTCGACATTGCCCGCCACCACCTGCTGTTTGAAAAAAGTGTAGGAGACAATACGCGGCTGGATCTGCGGAAAGAACACATGGGTGAAGAGCAGATTGCCGAGTGCGAATAACACAATGATCAGCCACCAGCGTTGCGGCTGTCCAAGACGTTTGATTGCGCCCGGTGTCGGTGTAGTGGCGTCCGGTGGTCGCGGCTCGCGTTCCAGACTCGGCCTATCGCTCTTGCTGTCGTTCATGCTCTCTTGCTGCGCAGATCTTGCGGGTGCCACAGCACCGCCGGACGGCGGCCGCATCTTGTCGTCCGTTGAAAGAGGAGTCTTGTACATCACTCACCATGACAGCATGGCGTGCACTTGTATGTACGTTGCAGCACACGACTAGCGCGCTTGCATGATGTCGATGGCGACTTGGGAACACGGTGGTGTGGCGCACCAACAATCGTCATCAAGGCGACTAGCATGCAGACATCACACCACACTCGACGGCAGGGCAGGCGCAGCGGCGACCCAGCCTGACACGGCCGCGAGCTTCGTCCCCCTTGCGGGACTATCGCTGTCGCCCTTGCCTGACAGCGCGACCAACTCTGGAGTTGTCCGTGCAGAACCATGCCGTTGTGAATCACCGAAGTGCCGAACTCATCCACAGCTTTGTCGCCAACTGCGAGCGCAAACGCTACGCCGCCAAGGCAGCGATCATCGTGCAGGGTGATGTGTCACGGCATTTATTCTTTATCATCAAAGGCGCGGCGACGTTCCGCTTGCGCACACCGAGCGGACGCGACTTGGTGCTGGCGGTCAGCCATGCCGGCGAGTTCTTCGGCGAAGCGGGATTGTTCGAGACCGACGCGGTGAGCAACTGGAGTGTGCGGGCGAAATCTGCCTGTGAAATCGCGCGTATCAGTCATGTGCGCCTGCACGCCAATCCCGCGCTGCTTGCCGATCTGCTGCCCCTGCTCGCGCCGCAGCTCGCGATGCGACTCGACGGCTTACACCGCAAAACCGCCGAGATGGCGTTTTACGATACCCACACCCGCGTCACCAGTGCGCTGCGCGATCTCGCCCGCGCGCCCGACGCCCACCCCCATCCCGACGGCATCGCCATTTCGGTGACCCGAACGGAACTCGGCGCCATGACCGGCGCCTCGCGTGAGGCGGTCGGACGCGTGCTGATCCGAATGCAACAGCAGGGCACGCTGCGCGCCAAGGGGCGCGCCATGGTTGTATTGAAAGCCGGTGCTTGCGGCGCACGAGACGTCCCGATACGGGCCTGGGGTGAATCGGCGGCGGCGGCAATGCGCTGACCAGGTCGTCCTTCCGCGTGCCGTCTCGCGGCCTGACTTTCGACGCGTGTAAGACCCGCTTACGCTTGCACCATGAGTTCACCAACCACCCTCCCGACAAACGCACGACGCTTGCGCACGGTCGCCGTGCTGAGTGGCGCCTTGGCGCTGTGTGTGATGTTGTCATGGCAGACGCGCACCAACTTGCTCGCGTGGCTGATGGAAGGCGTCCTGGATGGCAGAGGTCTGGGCCCCGCCGATGTCGAGGTCATCAGTCTGGGGCCAAGCCATGCCGCGCTTGCCCTGCGTGGATCCGCGCTCGGCACTATCGAACGCATCGAAGTCGATTATGGTCTTGGGCCACGCAGCGGCCTGCAACTGCAACGCCTGCGCATCGCCGGTGCGCGTCTGCAACTCGCGTGGCGGGATGGTCAATTGTTTCCCGCCCTGGTCGCTGGCGGTGGTTCGTCAAGCGTGCCGGCGCTAGAGATCGAATTGCTGGATAGCCGTGTGAACCTGCGCACCGGCGCGAGCGTGATCGTCGCGGAAGTAGCGGGCAATGCGAGCACTGGTGCCGACGCGGCCGCGCAACTGCGTTTCGCCCTCCATGCGCCGCAGGGCCAGCTGCACGGCAGCGTCGATGCACACACCATGGCGGACCATGCCTTGCAAGGCGTGCTCACCCTGGACGGCGGCGATCTCGCGATAGGCACGCTCAAGGCTAGCGGTCTCGCAGGTCAGTTGCAGATGCGAACGGGCGCCCAAGGACTGCCACAACTGGACGGCCGGTTCACCGTCGAGCAACTTGCCGGTGCCGAGCACCCCTGGGGGGCGGGTGTCATCACCCTCGCACGGCAATCTAACGAGGCGCTGATGCTGGCGCTGCAATTCACGCCGCTGCAACTGACGCTGCGCACACACAAGCCCGTCGCGACGGGTGCGGAGACCTTTGCACTCGATGCCAAGCTCGATGCGCGCTTCCTCGCTGCGCTGTTGCCCGCCGTCAGCGTCGACAGCGGTAGCATCGAAGTGAACGCCACGGGCGACCTACCACCGGCACCCGCCTCGCTCGCGAACTTCATCGAGCACGGACACTTGCAAGCAAACCTTCAGGCGACGGCCAGCGCGCTCGAACTGCCAGGGATCGCGCGCGTGGCGAACATCGGCGCAGCACTTGCCTGCCAGCTTGGCGATGGCGCGTTTTCCTGCGCGAGCAGCCAGGGCATACACCTGACCGGCATGACACTCGCAGCGCGATTGGCGGCCGACGACAGTGTGCTGGCGGGTGTGTCGACTCTGAGCTTGAGCGCGCACGAAGGCGCGTCGCTGTTTGAGTTCACCGCTCGAGAGAGTGGCGGCGAGATAGCGCTGAACAGCGAAGTGTTTCTGCAGACGCCGCAGCTGACACTCCACGCGCCCATCGCCGCCCACTTGCGTCTCGATGACGCGCCCTCGCCCGCCACAACGCCAGCGCGTGCAGGTCGTTTCGATTTGCGCGGCAAGCTAGCGCTGGAGCGCCCGCCGGGGCAGGCCTGGCTCGCGTCCGAGTTCGCGTTCGCTGGTCATTACTCCGCTGACCTCACCACGCACACGCTGGTGTCCGCACAGATCGATGACGGCAAGCTGACCCTGCCAAAGCAAGGCTGGGCAGCGAACGCGATGCATGGCAGCTACTCGGTGGCGGCCACCGATACGTTCAAGTTCATCATCGGCGAGCTGCGCAACACCCGTGAGCCCGCCGTTATAGCGCCACTCAAGGCAGAACTCGATGCCCGCATCAGCACCGCTGAAGCGCGCTTCAATGCAACCCTGCAAGATGCATCCAAGCAGCTCGATGTCACCGTCAGCAGCCACCATCAGCGTCGCAGTGGCAAGGGCGAAGCCACGCTCACGATGCACCCCATCGCGCTGCTCAGCGCCGAACAGCTGCGTGCATTGTCGCCGGCATTCGGCGCGGGTCTCGTCGCGGCGAGCGGCGAAATCTCCGCCCAGGCCGGCGCGCAGTGGGGCGCTGGCGCACCCCATAGCGCATTGTCATTCGAACTGAAGGACATCAACCTCGCGTCCGCCACCTTCAAGGTCGCGCGCTTGAATACCCATCTCGAACTCGACTCTCTGACGCCTCTGCACAGCGCAAACGATCAGACCCTGTCCGCCGCGTTTGAACTGCCGGTCTTGAAGAATGTGCCCGTCGAGCTGCGCTTCAAGGTCGCCGACCACCACCTGCGACTCGAGCATGCACGCGCTGAAGTTTTCGGCGGCGCCTTTGCCGTCAGTCACGGCGACATCGATATCGCCAGCGGCGCGACACGCATCGATTTACAAGTGGACGATATCGATCTCGCGTCGGCCTTCCTGGTCTTGAACCTCGAACAATTGAAGGGCACGGGCCGCCTGAGCGGTCGTCTGCCCTTGCGTTTCGAGGGTGGACACATCGCCGTCGAACAAGGCCAACTGCGAACGAGCGGGCCCGGCGTCGTGCAAATCGGCGCGAAATCGCTGACCGACCAATTGCAATCCTATGGCAAGGACGTCGAACTCGCGTTCCACGCCTTGTCCGACTTCCATTACCAGAGTCTCGGCATCAGCGCGGACAAAACTCTACTCGGCAGCGGCAAGGCGCTGTTCCATCTGGCAGGTAACAACCCCGCCGTGATGAACGGCCAAGCGTTCATCTTCAACATCAGCCTCGAGACCGATTTCGATTATCTCGCCAAACTATTGCTGCAACTTTCCGGCGCGACCAACAGCGCGCTTGGCTGGGGGGCTGGCGAAATGATCAAGCAATGATGTCGTGCGCTTGTTAGTCGAGCGTCAAGTGCAGTATGTTGGCGAGCAGATGAAAAAGCATATCGAGGCCATCGTGAAAACAAGTCATGCGTTACGACGCGGCACGCTTATTCTGAGCTTGCTTGCTATCGGTGCTATCACGGTCGCCTGCTCGCCAACCGTTAGAGTGGAAGCGCCAAAGGAACCTATCACCATCAATCTCAACATCAAGCTCGATGCCGATGTGCGCGTCAAACTCGAACAACAGGCGAAAGACGACGTCGCCACCAAGCCGATTTTCTAAGGTGTCAGCGATGAACAACAAACCCACGATGTCGAAGTTCAGCAAGTTCGGCGTGATGTGCTGCGCCATGGTCGCCCTGCTGCTGGGCAACGCGACGCAGGCCGAGCAACGTCCGCTTGATGCACCCCGCGCGCAGGGCCTGATTGGCGAACGTTACGACGGTTATGTGCTGGTGCATGACGCCAAGGCCAGCGCCGAGATTCGCACGCTGGTGGAAAACACCAATAACGAACGGCGCAAGGTTTACGAGAAGCAGGCGGCGGCCACCAGCGCGCCGGTGGCTGAAGTCGGCAAGGTCTACGCAGCTGAAATTCTGCAGAAGGCGCCGGCCGGCACTTGGTTCCAGGGCGCGGACGGTCGCTGGACCCAGAAGTAGCGTCGTCCCCGGCGGCGAACCGCGCACGACACTGCGTCGTGCGCACTCCGCTTCGTTATTGCGTGCGTTGCGTGACGTCCAGCCCTATGCCGAGAAAGCCACTGAATAGCCCCGCTTCATCGAACAGCGGCTCACCACTCAAGCAGTAGCGGACCTCGCTGCCGTCGGCCAGCCGCGCCGTGCAGGCGAAGTCACAGAACGACCATTGCGCCGCGAGTTCGGCCTTGAGTCTCGTCCATTCCTCGTCACTCACCCGCAGATGAGGCAGTTCCCACAGCCGCTTGCCGAGGATGTCACTCACCCCGGCGATGCCGGCGGCGGTGGTGGCAACGAAGCGCAGTTCGCTATCTGTCTCGAAGTGCCAGTCGCAACCCAGCGCGGTATAGCGTCGAAAGCGCTGCTCGCTGCGACGCAATTTTTCCTGTTCGCCCTCACGTCGCAGGAAATGACCAAGCAAGTTGCCGATGTTGGACACCGCGCGCAGACAGCTCTCATCAGGCTCGCCAAGCTCGGCGCGGCTGCCGAAGGCCAATACACCGTAGAGCGTATCGTCGACACTGACCGGAAATATGAACACACCACGCAAGCCGATTTCATGCGGCAACGCCGAGGCCACGCGCGCATCGCATTGCGCATCTCGCATCCAGAGCGGCTGATTGGCCTCACACACCCTGCCCGCCAGGCCGGCATCGGCACGAAACCGAGCGATGGGCGATCTCGCCAGGAAGCTCTCGACCTCGGCAGCGTTGGCGTCACTCCATTGCGCGACATGGCCCAGCGAGGCGGACGACGCGTCGTGCGCGAAGTATTGCCCACAATCCCAGCGCTGCGCCTCGCACACTGCGGCCAACACCGCCGTCAATGCGCTGGATGCATCGGGGGCACGGGCTAGTCGTGCGGCGACGGTGCCCTCAAGCGCAAGCCAGCGGGCACGGCGCTTCTGCTCGCTGATGTCTTCGTGTACGAGCATGAGTTGTGCGACGCCAGGGGCGCGCATGGCGCTGACCGAGACCATGAGCCAATGCAAGCCGGCGCCTGTATCGAAGTTATGCTCGAAACGAAATAGCGCGCGCTCACCGCGCGCGACCTGTGCCAGACCGGCTGCGACCGCTTCGCTGTCAAAGGCAATCAGGGCGCGGTGTTCGCGACAGGCGGTGAGATAGTGGCTACCGACGGCCACGCCAGCGCCGGGCAGTTCGGCCCAGGCCCGCCATGCAGTATTAGTCGCCACGATGACGCCCTGCGCGTCGAGCAGACAGACCGGCGAGACCAGGGCATCGAGGGTGGCGCGTTCCACAGCGCTGTCCTGCGCGGGGTTGCTCTCGACCATCCTGCGCGCGGTGATGTCGCGAGTAATGCCGCGATAGCCACTGAAGCAGCCATCGCCATCGAAGCTTGGCTCGCCGCTGATACTGAGATGACGCAAGCGTCCTGTGGCATCGCGTTGGCAAACTTCGAGATCGTGAAACACCGCCTGCTGTTCCAGCAGTGCACGATGACCGCGCCAATCGATGGCGGAGCTGCTTTCAAAGTCGAGTTCCCATAGCCGCTGGCCGAGGGTGTCGGCCACCGTCGCGGCCCCCAAGGCGAGACCGCTACAGGCGGTGAAACGATACTGCTCGTCCTGTGCCCAATAACCATCGGTAGCGAGATTCACCAGGCTGTGAAAGTGTCGCTGCAAGTCAAGGAGTGCGGCCTGCGCGGCGGGCAACAGAATGGCTCGCCCGGTGGCGGCATCGATAATCGCGTCGACCTCCCCGCTAGCGATCGCGCGCCGTTCCTGCGCGCCGCGCACCAAACGCAGAATGCGCGTCTCGAAACGCGGCGCCGGTCGCTGCTCGGCCAGCATCGTCTTATCACTGTCCGGCGAGGCCTGTTTGTTGCTCATGTGATACCCAATGCGTGCAGTACGCTGTTGCGATCGTTGAGGTTGCCGACGATACGCACCGCTGGACCTGGCGCGATGCGCGCCAAGCTGGGCGTCACGAGTATGCCGTCGGCGAGTGCCCGCAGCGGCGTGGTCAGGACATCGACGACTTCGAGTTCAAAACGACCCACCAGGAACTCCTGGCACATCGCCGCGAGATTGGTCACCGCTAACTGCGAGTTCGGCGCATTGCCGGCGATGTACAGACACATGCTGATGTGCCCACCCTTACCATCATCGACCACCACAGATTTCGAGTGCCGAGTTCGCGTCTTCTTGCTCATCACGCTTTATCTGCTTGTTTGCTCGCGCCACTACCGGCACGCGGTTTGGTGATAGCGTCGGCTTGCGCATCTTCCCGTGCGCGCGGCGCACGATCGGCGCTGCGCAGCCTGCGCAGTTCAGTTTGGTGATCGCCCGATGACACGACGCGCGCATCGTTGAGAGTGCCGAGCGTCTTCAATTCGGCCAATTGATTTTCTAGCTCCTGCTGGAGCGCCGTGATACGCACACGCGTTTCCGCTTCCGCGACCTCGAGCTGCGCGCGTTTGCGTTCGAAGTCAGCGCGACGGGCAAGACTATGATCCTGCTCCTCGCGTTCCTTTTCCCAACGCAGCGCGCCCATCAGCACTTCGCCACCGGCGGTATAGACATCCGCCAAGCTCGGCCCATCCGCATCGAGCAACAGTTCCCGCACTTGATTGGAATGCCAGGTGCCACGCGACTTGATGATGGTCAGGGCACGATTGCGCTCACCACCTTTGATGAGATAAGAGAGGTGAATCCAGGAATCGGCGATGGCCGAGACCTGTAGCTCGGTGGCCTCGTTCTGCGAGTCGTCGCCCTCGTTGATGGAAGTGACCATCACCGTGACCCGTTCGTCCTTGACCATGTAGATGAGGCGATTCGCGACCGCGCGTGCCGTACCCAGAGAGCCGGCCTTGGCAATCGCCGACAAGGGGTCGATGACCATACAGCGCGGTTGATGCTCGCGGATCAGAGCCTTGATCATGAGCAGATGCTCTTCCGCGCCTATCGCTTCGGTGCGGCCTGAATACATGCGCAACAGGCCGGATTTGACATAGGGCGCAAGCGCGATGCCGACCGAGGACAGATTGCGCTGGATAGCCTCCGCGCCTTCGTCAAAGCTCACGAACAAGGTGCGCTCGCCACGCAGGCAGGCGGCCTCGGCAAACTTGCCGGTCAAGGTCGTCTTGGCGGTGCCAGGCACACCGGTAATGAGGGTGCTGCTGCCGCGAAACAGACCGCCACCGAGCAAGGTATCGAGACGCTCGAAGCCGGCCGAGACCCGTTCCGTCGAGGCCGCGTGATGAATTTCCCTGGATTCCGGTCCGCCGACTTCCAAGCCCTGGGCACCGAAGCTGACCGGATACTCACCGGCGACAAAATCCGAGCCTCGGTATTTGGTGATCTGAATACGATGCAAGGGCACGCCTTGATCCAGTCGGCGGCTGAGGCTGATCACGCAGTCAGTCATGAATTGCAGGCCGTCCTGCTGCACGCTTAGCGATAGATCGCTGTCGGCCTTGGCCGTGATCAGCGCGTTGAGATGGTTGTGCGCCAACCAGTCACGGATGCGGTAGATCTCGCGCATTTCGGCCAGCGGGTCATGCAGGAGTCGGAGCAGCACGTCGAGGCCGTCGAATACGATCCAGCGTGCGTCCATGCTCTGACGCTTAGCTTCCAGCATGGCCAGCATGCCGCGCAGATCGAAATCGCCGATGTGTACGTCATCGGGGGACAGGCGCGCCTCGAAGAAGAACAACTTGTGCTTGACCAGCGCAGCGAGGTTCCAATTGAAACCCACCGCGTCGGCCATGATCTGCGCCACCGGTTCCTCAAAGGCAACAAAGATGCCCGCTTCCTCGCGCTGACGCGCGGCGTTGACCACGGTCTGCAGGGCAAACAGGGTCTTGCCCGCACCGGGCCCGCCGATCAACAGATTGGTGCGGCCGGGTGTCAGGCCGCCATGGCTCAAGGCGTCAAAGCCAGTGATACCGGTAGCAAGCTTATCGACCGGCGGCGCGGCGCCGCTGGCTTTTTTGGTGGTCATACAACTATGCGCCTTGGTGGGAAACGGCGAGCAGAGGCGTGCCCCCCTCGGCGCCTCAACCCGAGACGGAGAATAGTGCCCGCTGTGTGTCCGTCTGTTCGATAGCGCACTGTAATTTTTTTTAGCGCAGATCCAGAGGAAAGAACAGGCTGATCCCCGGCGACTGGCGCGGCGCGTAGTAGACCGGTGGCGGCACATAGACCGGCTGCGCATAGACATAGGGCTGAGGGTAGATTGGACGGTATCCGTAGTCGCGATCCTCGCCGCGCCATTCGCGATGACGATAGCCGTCAGAATAGTGATTGCCACGGTGTTCGTGCTCGCGGCCACGATGCTCATCGTCATCGTCGGCGAACACCACGGCCGAGCACAGGCCAGCGGCGAGCGCCAGCACTAAGAGCAGGCCGTGTTCGCGACGCGAACGGCTAGCCGGATAAAGGGATGGGCGATTGTTCATAAGGAAATGACCTTGTCGGCGCGCGCAATGTCGCCAGGTGGATATGACTTGTCGCGATGCGAGTCCATCGCGACTATTTCGCGGTCGGACTCTTGGTCATCGCCTCGTTACCACCCTGGGCGCGCTCGCCTTCGCGGAACATGAGGTCCGCCTGTTTCTTCTGGGCATCGGACATGGCGGTGTAAAGCACCGTGAAAGCCGGTGTCAGCTTCTTGATGCCCTCGGCATGGGCGTCGCTGATATCACCATAGGATTTCAAATCCTCCACTGCGGTGACATCACGGGCGTGGTCGACACGCAACTGCGTGAGCTTGTCCATGGTCACGGCGTTATCGCGCATGATGGTTGCAACCGCCGTCCACTGCGCTTCCTGCGCCGGCGCAATCTTCAGTCGAGTATGCATGTCCTTGATGCGCATTTCGGCACGGTCTTCGTGGGCGTCGCTGTCCGCCGCAAGCGCCACGATAGGCGCGAAGGAAAAGGCGGCGGCGAGCATCGCGGCGGCGGCACGCCTAGTCGGCGAAACGGACGAACGGGAAGTGCGTCGAGTCATGATGGCATCCTCTGAGCGCGCTGCGTTCGATACGGCGGCAGTCACGAGCAATGATGGTCTGCCGGTTTCTCGCCGTGCACTGTTCGCTATGACGCTTATCGACGCACATCGCATCGCCCGTTACGACAAGATCGCGCTATGTGTCACTGCGAACTGAGTTCGCGCATCGTCAATGACAGGATGTGCGCCTCCTATTCAAAGAGAAGCACCATGAAAAACAAAACCCTCATTGCATCGTTGATGACGATGGCCCTCGGCGCGCCCGTGGTCAGCGTTTTAGCGGCAGACACCGATATGGATCGTGCGCACCCGAAGGAATTCGTGACCGACTCGGCCATCACCACCAAGATCAAAACCAAGCTGGCGGCTGACCACATCACCAGCCTCGGTCGCATTCATGTCGATACCGACAAGGAGGGAGTGGTGTGGTTAAGCGGGACGGCACGCAGCCAGGAGGCGATCAATAACGCCGTCGCGATGGCGAAAGCGACGGAGAATGTCAGATCCGTGCAGAGCGATATTCGTCTGAAGTCCGACGACTGACACGCGGACGCGTATCAGATTCAAGAAGCCGGCGCGCCGCGCGGTGACGGGTGCGCCGCTTCGTCCGTCTTGGCGGGCTTGCGGTAGCTAGCCAGTGCTTCGCGTAACCATGGCGCAGTATTGATCTCGGCAGCGCCAGCGCAACGCAAGATGTAGGGACGGCCGCTGAAACTGCTGCTGCTCGCCACCTGCTCGATAAATTCCTCGGCCGTCTCTATGCGACGGACACGCGCCAGCCAACGATATTTGTCACGCAGATGTGCGGCTGCCTCGCGACCGTCGTACCAGCTACCGTTACGTTCGAAGTCACAGGATGATGTGTCGATCACACCGATGAGATAGGCGATCTCGGCATCGACGCTGGCGGGCTCAGCGTCCACCAGCGGCGACCACCAAGCGAGCCCGCTCACAACCAGCAGCACTAGCAGCGAGCTTAGGACCCTGGTCCTTGGCGTCATAGCTCGCTGCCTATCGGTAGCCAGGACAGCACACGCACCGCCAATCTGTGCCACGGATGGCGGGCCGGTTCGTCCCAGTACTCAACCATGCGTCCGGCTTCGCGCGTTTGCCAGACCAAGGTCGGTGCCGCACCGCTGTGCGGTGCGCGCAGGGCGAGCACATAGGAGTTTTGTGGTTCCGTCATCGCCTCGAAACGCTCGGCGGTCTGGCGTGCCAGTATCGGGCTATGGATCATGAGCCCGACTTCGGTATTCAGATGCTTTGAGCGTTGATCGAAATTCATCGAGCCGATGAACAATTGCTGGCGATCGAAAACGTAGAGCTTGGCGTGCAAAGCATAGGTGCCGTAGCCGGAAATCAGGCTGGTCTGACCACTGCCACGGCTATAGCTCAACAAGGAACGCACTTCGTTGATTTCGACGCCAAGCCCAAGCAGCGCAGATCGCCACGGCGCATAGCCGGAATGCGCCAGTAAAGTCGCCGAGGATTCGAGAGAATTGGTCAACACGCGAACTCGCACATGACGCTCGCGCAGCTCGCTGAATAAGTGCATTTCGTCGGCGGTCGGCACGAAATAGGGCGTCACGACCAACAGCTCGCTCTGCACCGCGCGGGCGGCATCGATCACCGCTGGCATCAGCAGACGCCCGGCGGCGGCGCCAGACACTACTTCCTGTTTACCGGGGCTGTCGCTCAAGACTTCGGCGCGCGCCCACTCCAGCGGCAGTCGTCCCGACAACATGCCGGCATAGGGTTCGCCGGAGGCCAGCGCCAGGCCATAGTCGACACCGTCGTTCTTAAGATCGCCGAGATCATGGGGGGCTTGTCGCGCGGCAGAGCCGTGCTCGTCCGCGAGCGCGGCTGCCGGTATCGCCAAGGCACTGTTCCAGAATTCGTCGAAGATAGTGGAAAGTCGCTGGACTATCGGCCCAGCGACAAACACATCGTCGTCGGCAAACTGCGAATCGGGATCCATCTGGAAATATTGGTTGCCGACGTTACGGCCGCCGATCATCGCGGCCGCATTGTCGACCACCAGCAATTTGTTATGCATGCGATGGTCGAGACGCGCGTGATCGAGGATGAATTCCGTCATGCGCAACGCGGTGGAATGACCACGATAGAGGAAGGGATTGAAGACCCGCACCTCGATGCCGGGCAAGCCATTGAGCGCCATCACTCTTTCGTCGCCGCTCTCGGTCTCGCCGTCGTCGAGCAGGAGTCGCACCCGCACACCGCGCTCGGCGGCACGCGCCAGCGCCGCGCTCAGTAAACGCCCGGTCTCATCACTGCGAAAGATGTAGTACTGCAGATCGAGGGTCTTTTCTGCCTTATCGATGATCTGGGCGCGGTTGAGAAAGCCGTCGACACCGACAGGCACGATGCGAAAGCCCGACAGCCCAGGATGGGCGTCAGCCATCTCGGCAACGTGTGCACCCAGTTGCGTGAGTAGCGGCTCGGCAAGCGCGGTGGAGGATTCCTTGCGATACGCCGCACCTGGCGGTAGGTGGCTGCAACCTGTCATGAGTACGATCAGCATCACCAGCAAGACAATGCGTATGGCCAAGGGCACTGCCGAGGATGTTGATATCAGTTTGTTCACGGTTCATGGATGCACGAGAAATGCAGGCCTGAGTATTACAGGATGGCGCGCAATTGCAGTGCGGTGGCAGACACAGTGCATTGCTTACCTATACCAAGCGATGAATCACGTCTGGGTGCGTTGCCATACAGAGAAATAATTTGCGTGCGTGGATCATGTAAGACACCAAGCCGCACGGGATGGCGTCGCCACCAGGCCGCTCGCGAACCGCGCCAGTTTGCAGTCATCACGGCCACCCATTGTGGGTCTGCCGGGGACTTTATTGGAGTCGCTCCTATGCTCGAAACACTCGCCATTGTTCTGATCCTGATGTGGCTGTTGGGGCTGGTGTCCTCCTACACCCTCGGTGGCTTCATCCACATCCTGCTGGTCATCGCCATCATCGTCATCCTGTTGCGAGTGGTGCAGGGTCGCCGCCTGTAGGCTAGCCACACATCATGATCAATCATCGTGCCGCGAAACCTTGAGGAGAGAAATCAATGAATGCCACTAAAGTACTTGCCATCCTATTGGTCGTGGGCGGCGTCCTTGCCCTGGTCTACGGGGGCTTCAGTTATACCAAAGACACCCAAGCCGCTAAGATTGGTCCGGTGGAGTTGACGGTGCAGGATACCAAGACCGTCAACATTCCGGTGTGGGCCGGGGTCGCCACGATAGTCATTGGCGCTTCGATCATGCTGGCGCGCCGCTAGCGTTCTGTCGAACTCAGCCAGCCGCGCCGCGCGATGGGTCGCGTCCGCGTGATGTAAGCCATTGCTATTCATTCACCAGATTTTTATCCCCTACGGAGAACCCCATGGATCACAGCTCGACCAATAATGCCAAGGATCTTTTGATTGCCGATTTCTGGCGCGTCGTCGCTGACGCCGAAGCACTCATCAAGGCCAGTGCCGCAGATGGCGGTGCCGATCTCGCCGACGTGCGTGCACGCGCCGAAGAATCTCTGGCGCGAATGAAAACGCGTCTCGGTGATGCTCAGGCCAGAGCGCGTGCCTGCGGCCAGGAAGCGCTCACCGCCACCCATGCCTACATCCAGGAGAATCCCTGGTCGGCACTCAGCGTGGCGGCTGGTGTCGGTGTGCTGATAGGTCTGTTGAGCGGTCGGCGCTGACAGCCATGGCGACGGAACGGGCCGCGACGCATAGCGGTCTGTTCGCATCGTTGGGTCAACTGGGCGCGCGACTGGTCGGCATGGCCCATACCCGCGTGCAGTTGCTGGCATTGGAGATTGAAGAGGAACGTCGACACTTCCTCGCGATGCTGGTGTTGATCCTGCTGGCGGCGTTCTGCCTAGGTTGCGCGGTAGTTCTGCTGACCACGCTGCTGATCGTGGCGTGCTGGGACGCGCATCGTCTACTGGTGTTGCTGGCTCTGGCGGCCGGCTATGGGCTGGCCGGCGTGATGGCGGTGTTGTGGACGACCCATAAGATGCGCTCGAAGTCACCGCCGTTTGCCACCAGCCTCGCGCAATTGCGCAAGGACGAACGTCAGCTCGGCGGCGAGACGTGAAAGCCTCTCACGCCAGCCTCGCACAACGTCGCCACGGCTTGTTGGAAAAGATCGCCGCTGAGCGACGCATGATGGCCACGGCCCTGGTGCTCTGGCGCCAACCTCTGGCACTGATCGATCTTGCAACATCCAGCGGGCGCTTTATGCGCCGGCATCCGCTCGCCGTTGCGCTCGGCTGTGCCGCGTTTCGCGTGGTACTGCACTACCCTCTCGCGCGCCTCGGCATGGCCTGGTGGTACGGGCGTCGCGTGATTTCAGCGTTGGCAAAACCCTAAGTCTCACGCCAAGGCGGCGCCCGCAGGCGCCGCCTCATTCAACACTTGCGCGTGTCGTTCACGCCGTACTTAACGCCAGATAGGCTTACCGAGATTGACCTGCGCTTTCTTGGTCAGGCCACCGGCAGCGGCGCCCGCCGCCGCACCTATTGCCGCGCCCGTGCCCGGTCCCATACCTGTGACGGCACCCAGCACCGCACCAGCACCGGCACCGATGCCCGCGCCGCTCACCATGCGATCACCGGAAGTGGTACCGCAACCCACCACGCTGGCCAGCATCACGCCGGCGAGCAGATGCTTGAAGCGAATCACCGGTGTGGTCAGACCCGTGCCGCGCTGCGTTTGCTTGGGCGACTTTATCGGCAGATCGCGACGGACGGTGACATCCTCGCTACCCACCGGGGCCTGCGGCAAATTGACAATGACCGGCGCGTGTTTGGCGGGACGATTCACGTCAGCCGCAGGAGTGTTCGAATCCATGGGAGTATTCATGCTTACCTCTGCTCCCATTCCGGCGTCGGCGAAATGCCGTGGCTGGAAGAGGAATTACGAGTTAAGACTATGCTTGTATTGTGAGGTCGTCGGTTCGCGGTACCGCTTAGGCGAGGCGCGTTCGTCTAGCGTTCCGCGTGCCTAGGTCGGCCGCGTCATGGTCAAGGGATCGAGCAGGCGATCGAGTTCCATCGCCGTCATCAAATTGCGTCGCAGGATCACTTCGCGCAGCGACAAGCCATCGGTCTGCGCTTCCTTGGCAAGCGCTGCCGCGAGGTCATAGCCAAGCTGCGGTGTCAGCGCCGTTACCAGCATCAAGGAGTGCGCCGCCAGCGCGGCACAACGCTCGGTGTCGGCCGCCAGACCGTCAATGCAATGCGTGGCAAACAAGCGCGTGCCGTTAGCCAGACAACGTATCGCTTCATGCAGACAAAAGCTCAGCAAGGGCAAGGTGGCATTGAGTTCCAACTGCCCTTCCCGCCCACAGGCCATGACAGTCTGCATGAGGCCCTGCCCATAGAGTCCGACCTGAATCAACATTTCGCTCATGACCGGATTGACCTTGCCCGGCATGATCGAGGAGCCCGGCTGCACGGCCGGCAGACGCAATTCCGCCAGACCTGCGCGCGGACCAGAACCGAGCAGGCGCACATCGTTGGCGAGCTTGGTCAGACTGGCTGCAATCGCCACCAGTTGACCCGCCACTTCCACGCAATCATCGCGCGCGGCCTGGGCTTCGAAATGATTACGCGCCGGACGGAAGGCCAGCCCGGTCTCGGCTTGCAGCACCGCGCACATGCGCTGATCGAAATCCGCCGGCGCATTGAGTCCGGTGCCGACCGCAGTGCCACCGATAGCGAGTTCGCCTAACACAGCGATTGCGCGGGTCGCCCGCTCGCAGGCCTTGTCGAGCTGGCAGGCATAGCCCGAGAACTCCTGGCCGAGGGTGATGGGCGTGGCGTCCATCAAATGCGTGCGGCCAGGTTTGACCACGCTGACAAATTCATCGGCCTTGCGGTGTAAGGCTGCCGCGAGCTTTGCCAGTGCCGGCAATAGATCGTCATGCATGGCCAATGCAACGCTCACATGCAGCGCCGTCGGGATGACATCGTTCGACGACTGACTGAGATTGACATCGTCATTGGCGTGCAAGGCGAGTGCGGTGTCGGCACTCAATTGCGCGGCGCGCGCCACGATCACTTCGTTGACGTTCATATTGGTCGACGTGCCCGAGCCGGTCTGGAACACATCGATGGGAAACTGAGCGAGATGCTGACCGTCGGCAATCTCGCGCGCGACACGCGCAATGAGCGCGCTCTTGGCGCCATCGAGATGGCCGAGATCGCTATTCACCTGCGCGGCGGCAAGCTTCACCAGGCCCAT
>JAYWAC010000085.1:0-6343 GCA_043782755.1 Pseudomonadota bacterium
CCCATCTGCGCACGCGGGTGGTCTTGCTGGAGGAGGACGGCACGGTGTTGGAAGAAACCCGCGATATTGCCGCCGTGCTCGCCACGCGCGGCGCGCAAGCCGAGCGTGCAAGCGCGGCGGTGTCGTGGGGGCTGGGTGGTCGCTCGCGGGGCGGCTGGACTTTCGACGCGCTGCCGAAGGAAGTTGAGATTTTCGCGGGTGGCACGCGCTTGATTGGCTTTCCAGCACTCGTCGAGCAGCACGATAGCGTGGAACTCAAAGTGCTGGACGATGGGGTTTGCGCCGAGGCCCTACATCGTCGTGGTGTCGCGCGTTTGTTGTTCCTTGATGCGAGTAGCGAAGTGCGCCATCTCGCTCGCGATTTTCCCAAGATTCGCGAACTCGGCTTGCTCGCGGCCTTGTTCGGTCATCGCCAGACGCCGCTCGCGGCTCTGGTTTTGGGCGCCGCCCGTCGTTTGCTTGCTCTGGAAGAAGCACCGCGTAACGCCGTTATCTATGCCGCTTTGCGCACGCGATTTCATGCCGGGCTCGCGGCCGACACAACGGCCATTGCCCAAGCATTGCTAGTGTTGCTGCAGCGGGCGGCGGCACTGCGCGAACCGCTGGCTCGCGTGCCGGTGGTGGTGCGCGCCGATCTCGACGCGCAACTCACGATGCTGCTCGGGCCTGCGAGCATGGATCATCTCGATGCTGCGGGATTGACCCGCATCTCGCGGTCGCTCGACGCCATTACCCGTCGTCTGGAACGGGTCGATGCCAATCCCGGCAAGGATCTACGCAAGCTCGAAGGTGTAGCACCGCTGGCGCGCCGTTTTCGCGCGCTGGTCGATGCCGCCGGCGAGCTCAGCCCAGTGCTGCGCGGCGTGCAGCTCATGCTTGAGGACTACCGCATCAGCGTATTCGCCCCGGAACTAGGCGTGGCGAGCCGCGTGGCAGCGGACGATATCGAGTCGGCGCTAGCGGTGTTGGAGGGTGGGCCTTGAGCGCATTGCGCGCGCTGCTCGTGGGCAGGCGCGCCGGCCACGCATAGAATGCGTGACAGAGCGACGTGCCCTCGGGCGTCCTGTTCCGCAGCCAGTAATCACGGTGACACATGAGCCGCGCACTCGATTTTCTTTTGCAGGCGCGCCCGCAAGCGATGGGCGCCTACTTCCGCTTCGTCAAGGACAATGGCAGCCGTCTCGACCCCAAGACCCGCGCACTGATCTCGGTGATCACCAAGGTCGCGGTCGAAACCGAACTCGGCCTGGTGCAATACACGCGCAAGGCACTGGACGTGGGCGTCAGCGCCGAGGAGGTGCTGGACGCCTTGATGATGGCTTTCCCGGCCTTGGGCCTGAGCCGCATCGTGTGGGCGGTGGAGGTCCTGATCGATCACGGTGTGGAAGGCTTTGCCGAACTCGATGGCGACACCGCACCGGAACCTGCGCCCGCAGCGCGCGGCGAAGTGCTCGACGTCTGCGCCCTGGAGCAACTGCCGGAACGTCAGACCGTCAAACGCAACAGCGGACGCTATCCCCTGTTGTTATGGCGCGAAGACGGCATGGTGCGCGCGTATAAGGCCTATTGCTCGCACCAGGGCATGGAACTCATGAACAGTGGTATCAAGGGCGCGCAGGTCACTTGTGCCCAGCATGGCTGGCAATTCTCGCTGCCGGATGGTCGCTGTAGCCGTGGCGACAAATGGGGCTTAAGCGAATTGCCGGTCAGCCTGCGTGGTGGTCGCGTGATCGTGCAGTGGCAGGATTGAGGACTGGCGTCGGTGTTTTCCTTTGACACCCTATTGCACGCCGGCGCCGACGAATTACTGGCGATTTTTTCCGCAACCCGCGCGGCGGCGGAACTCGATGCCGATGTGCGTCGCGAACAACTCGCCCAGCAACTCGGCCTGCGCGTATCGCAATTGCTCTGTGGTCTGGGTTTCAATGCCGCCGTGCCGACGCTGGACGCGGTGCAACGTGCGCTCGGCTTCAGCCATTTCGATGCGTTGATCGGGGCGCGCAATTACGCCTTCATCCACGACGTCTACCGCGCGCTCACCATCAATAACATCGTCGAGATTTACGCCGCCATCGCGCGCTTCGTCGAACCGGGGACCGATTGGTCGGAGTTGGTTCTGACCCGCATCACCAATCTCGAATCGCAGCTCGAGGAGACCATCAACCCGATCCTGATCGGCGGCTACAAACTCGAAATCCGCGCTATCTATGACAAGCGGCTGGCTTCACCGGCCTTCGTGCACGGCCGCTTGACGCCTAATCATGCGGTCATGCGCGACATTGCCAACGAGAACGCGCTGATGCTGGAGCGCGGCGCGATCGAGCCGTTGGCCTTTCTCGAAGCCACCGGCTTGTCACTGGACGAGAAGCGTCGCGCGGTATTCAAAGGCCTCATACCGCCACTGGTCGCCGATCACTACATCCGTCTGCTCGATTCGACCGAAGAGCGACTGCGCTTTCGCGAAGCGCTCGGCAACTTACGCGAATAGATGCTCGCAATAGGCGCGCAGCTGCTGTTCGAACCTTGAACGCAGTTCGCTCGTCGAGTTCGCATAGCGCAGACGGTAGTAGAGTCTCACCAGCTCCTGGCGTTGGACGCCGCCATGCGCCGTGGGCGCCGCGCGGTGTAGGAATTGCGCGACGGTTTCGCCTGCCGTTGGCCGTAGACCGCGCGCGGCCAGTACATCGAGCAACGGCGCGAGCAGAGAGACGAGGGGCGCCGATGGCGTCACGACGTCGCCTCTCGATTTGTGCACTGCCATCGGACTGCGACGCAAACGCCAGTACAACACCGCCGCCAGTGGTGGCACCAACCACAATAATTGATCGGTGAAGTTGCTGAGATTGGTCTGACTCAAGCGCTGATAGCGATACACCAGCCAAGCGCCGAGGTCTTGCAGACTTTGCCAGCGCGAAGCGCGATCGTCTTCGAGTTCGTACCAGACCGAGGGCGTGGCATCGAGCACGCGCCATTCACCACTGACATAGGCCAGCGCCCAGGCATGGGCGTGACGTGCGCGCGCGATATAGGCGCGCTCCAAGGCACTGTAATCCTCGACCACGTAGCCCACGGCATAACGCGCCGGAATACCGGCCGCGCGCAACAAGAGCACGCTGGCGGTGGCGAAATACTCGCAATGCCCGCGTCGGCTTGTGCGCAGGAATTCGGCGAGCGGTGTGCGCCAGGCAAAGGTATCGGGCTGTATCAGGCTGTATTTGAACTTGCTCAGGAAGAATTGCCGGATACGTGCGGCACGCTGTGAGGCATCGACGTCTTGGATGCCGATCTCGGCGAGCGTCTCGTCCAGCACAGCTCGGTACTGAGTGGGGACTTCACTGTCGCCCGCGACGGGCGGTGGTTCGGTCGCCTCGGGTTGGGCTTGCTCGATGGTGTAACGCAGCGCGCCGGGCGGCGCTTCCGCCATCAGCGTGCCGAAGCGATTGTGCTGTAGTTCAGCGATGTCCTCACTTGCCACCAGCCGCGTGCCACGCGGTACCGGCAACAGGCCAAGTGCACGACCGTGCTGCACGCTGATATCGAGGCGTCGGCGCGGTTCACTTGCTTGCTTGTTGACATCCCACACGGCGCTAGTGGCGCGCTTGTCGATAGCGGCAAAGGGTGCCTGCTGCGCACTCCAAGTACCGAAATGGAAGACGTCGTAACTCGCTTCCTGCAGGAGCAGCGGCAGTTTCAGGGCCGGACTTGGGCTGACGCGCACGCGAATCTGATCCGAGAGTTTGAGTCGACCGATGGTGCCGATGGCGGTGACTTCGCGATTCGGATCGCTCTGCGCCCAGGGAAACTGGTTGACCCAATACATCACCGAGTCTTCGAGCCAGCGCTGCGCGCGTAATACCCCGAGCTGGGTGAGGCCGGCGAGCACGGCGGCCATCAGCAAGCTCAGTAACCAGCCGCTCCACCCATAGCGCTGCGGTCGCGCCGCGATCAGCATGCCCAGCACGATGGCCGCGCAGAAGGCGGCGTAACGCGCGTCGTGCGCGCTGCCACTGCTCGCCGCGAGCAAGCATAGGGCCAGATAAGAGGGCACGACGTCGAGACGTGCGCGGTAGTCCTGCTGGCGACGCAGACTGTAGAACAGCGCACTCATGGGAATGGTCTGCGCGGTGCTCGCGCGTTGCACCAACACCAGTGGAAAGAAGCAGTAGGGACTGACTTTCAGAATTTGATAAATGCCGTGCACCGAGTAGCGGGAGAACTGCACGACCGTGACCAACGCGAATACCACACTGGTCAGATCGGCGGCGCGATGGAATTCGCGCTCTGACAAAGCCCATTTGATCGGTGCGAAACTCAAACCCTCGATCAAGAGCGCCATCACCACGGCGCCGCCGAGATTGTCGGTCAAAAGCCCCCAACCGAGCAGGGTCAGGGCTAACCACAGGCGAGGCAGGGGCGTGACGTGATGGGATGTTGCACTCACGATGCGCCGTCCAAGCGCGCCAGATCGGCGGCGAGATGTTCGACCCGCAGGCGCGAAAGAGGGTGGGCGCGCTCGTCGTCAGAGTGTGCGTTGCTGTCGGTTTCCGACACCACCAACAGGCAGAGCGTCGGCAGATCGTGGCTGCGCAACTCGTCGACCAGGGCGCGACGCGCAGCGTCGTAGTGGCCGAACACCAGGATGACACTGGCGAGACGATTGATGCGTGTCCGTAGCACGGCGGCGAGCGCTGCGCAGTCGTCACCCGGCATGGCCGTGGCTTCGGCCAGATAGGTCAACGCGCGGAGGCTGTCGCCCAAGCCACGTCCGGCCTTGAGTTCCAATACGTCGCTGCCGGCAATCACGAGATCGAGAATTGAATCTTGCGGGCGGGTACCGCCAACCACCGAGGCTGCCACTTCAATGACAGCCTCGAAGCGTTGCGGTGTAGCGGCCAGGCGGGTGTCGACCACCAGCGCGTGACGATCGAAATATTCATCCTGATACTGCTTCACGATCAGCGTGCCGGTCTTGGCGAAACTGCGCCAATGGATATGACGCTGCGGATCGCCGGGTTGATAGTCGCGCAGCGCGGCGAATTCTTGAGAGTCGCCGACCGCATGGGCAAGGCTGAGGCCGCCGGGCTGGTAACGCCGCTCTGACAGCAGGCGAATGCGCGGTAGGGGATGGCGACGGGGTAAGGCCAATAGTTGGTCGGCAAGCGGGATGTTGGCGCGCGCACGGCACAGTCCGAGCGGGTCGGGACGCAGCAGGCGCAAGCCCGCAAAGCGCAGCCAGCCGCGCCGCAGCGCGGTCAGTTCGATACGCACGCGCACTGTTGCGCCGGGTGCAATCGGCGGGATCGGCATCGCCACGATTTCCGCGCCCCGTTCACGCCGCCGCAACGTCACCCAACGCGGAAAGCCGACGGCGCTGTCGAACCAGTTGCCGCCGATTTGTGTTGCGCTGGTCCGCAGGGTCTTGAAGCGTTGCAGCGACAAGGACGGTTGTATGAGATTGTCCTGGATCGAGAGCTCGCTCTCGATGCGTGAGCCTCGATTGGTGATCTCCAACCAGTAGTGACTGGCGAGACCTGCCGTGACCATATTCGGCAGTATGCGGCGCACCTTGAGGCGTGGCCGCCAGCGCAAGCTCAAGATGAAACTGCTGCTCAACAAGGCGAAGGCCAGCACCGCCAGTTGGTAGGCCAGCGTCTGACCGATATCGATGCCGAGAATGGCGCCGGTCACCAGCACGCCCAGCATCAGGCGACCGCTAGTCGCGAAGCGTTGATCGAGCCAGCGGCTCAATCGTGCGGCGAATGGGAAGAGACGAAACAGTGCGCGCGGCGGCATGGAGTGCCAAGCTGCTCAGCGCGGAACGGCGATCGTATCCAACAGTTCAGCGACACAGGTCGCCGCGCTTGTGCCGGCGAAACGCGCTTCGGCGCGCACCGCCAGGCGATGACACAGCACCGATGGCGCGAGTTCCTGGATGAGATCAGGCGTGACGAAATCCAGACCATCGAAGAGCGCCAGGGCCTGCGCGCATTTCAACAGCGCGATCGAAGCGCGCGGGCTGGCGCCGAGTTCAAGGGCAGGTAGCTGGCGGGTGGCGGCGACCAGGCTGACCAGATAGCGACTGAGTTCGTCGCTGATCGGCACGGCGGCCGCAGCGGCCTGAAAGGCCAGCACCTCGGCGATGGAGACCACCGGCGCATCGCTGTCATAGGCGAAGTCATGGCTGTTGCGCGCGATGATCGACATCTCATCGGCTATCGACACATAGCCCAGCGCGAGGCGCAACGCGAAGCGGTCCATCTGCGCTTCGGGCAAGGGATAGGTGCCATGGAACTCGATGGGGTTCTGGGTGGCAATGACGAAGTAGGGCCGTGCCAGGGTGAAA
>JAYWAC010000086.1:0-16952 GCA_043782755.1 Pseudomonadota bacterium
ACCGCCGGCATGGCCGTAGTCGGGAAGTAGAGGTTGTTGACCCCGGTCGGGCGCTTCTCATCCTTGTAGAAGCTCATCAGGAACGAGTACAACCAATCCGCGCCACGAGCGCGCGCCTCCACCGACAGATCGGGCGGCGGCACACCAAACCACTGTTCGGCGTCTGCCGGCTTCATCGCAACCTGCATCGGATTGCCAATCTTGTCGGTCGTGAACATAAGATTCTTCTCGACCGCTTCCTTAGACAGTCCGAGGTCGTCCACCAGACGGCTGTAACGCATGAAACTTGCCGAGTGACAGCTCAGGCAGTAATTCACAAAGGTACGTGCACCTCGCTGCAAATTCGTCAGGCTGTCGAGGCTGGCGTGGCTTTCCAGCAACGCCGGGCCACCCTCGTTGGCCGACACCAGGCCGACCCAACCCCCTATGCACAAGGCGAAGATGAGCTTATTCATCAATGCGTCACCCTTTCCGGTACCGGCTTGGTCTTGTCCCATTTGGTGTAAAGCGGCATCAGCGCGAAGAACAGAAAATAGATGACCGTGAAGATCTGCGCCGTCAACGTGCGTTCCGGCGTCGGCGGCAAGGTGCCGAGGTAACCGAGTACCAGGAAGGAGACGACAAAGATCGCCAGCGCCGACTTGTAGATACCGCCGCGATAGCGGATCGACTTCACCGGACTGCGATCCAGCCACGGCAACAGGAAGAACACCATGGTACCGAGGCCCATGAAGATCACGCCCCACAGCTTGCCGGGTACGCCGAAGAAATCGATGGTATTGGCACGCAGGATCGAATAGTAGGGCGTGAAGTACCACACCGGCGCGATGTGCAGCGGGGTCTTCATCGGGTCCGCCGGAATGAAGTTGTTGTCTTCCAGGAAGTACCCACCCATCTCCGGCGCGAAGAACACCACGCCGGCGAAGAGCATGAGAAACACGACCACGCCCACCGAATCCTTGACCGTGTAGTAGGGGTGGAAGGGGATACCATCGAGCGGCTTACCGTCCTTGTCTTTGAGCTTCTTGATCTCGACGCCGTCGGGGTTGTTCGAACCCACTTCGTGCAACGCGATGATGTGCAGCACCACCAGGCCCGCAATCGCGAACGGCAAGGCGATGACATGGAAGGAGAAGAAGCGATTGAGCGTAATGTCCGAGATCACATAGTCGCCGCGGATGAGTTCGGCGAGCCGTTCGCCAACCACCGGCACCGCGCCGAACAGCGAGGTGATGACCTGCGCGCCCCAGAACGACATCTGGCCCCACGGCAATAGATAACCGAAGAAGGCCTCGGCCATGAGGGACAGATAAATGAACATGCCCAGGATCCAGATCAGCTCGCGCGGCTGCTTGAAGGAGCCGTAGAGCAGGCCGCGGAACATGTGCATGTAAACCACGATGAAGAAGAACGAGGCCCCGGTTGAATGCATATAGCGAATCAACCAGCCCCAGTTCACGTCGCGCATGATGTATTCGACAGAGGCGAAGGCCAAAGTCGCATCCGGCTTGTAGTTCATCACCAGCCAGATGCCGGTCACGATCTGAATAACCAGCACCACCAGCGACAACACGCCGAAGTAGTACCAGAAGTTGAAGTTCTTGGGCGCGTAGTAGGCGCCCATGTGCTCGTTCCACAGCTGCATGAGCGGGAAGCGATCATCGACCCAGTCGCGCAGGTCGGTCAGGCCCTTGGTGATGAAACTCATGCGGGGCCTCCGTCGGATTCGCCGATCAGGATGCGAGTGTCGCTCAGGTATTTGTAAGGCGGCACGACCAGATTGAGCGGCGCTGGCACGCCCGAGAACACGCGTCCGGCAAGATCAAACTTGGAACCATGACAGGGGCAGTAAAAGCCGCCTTTCCAATCCGGGCCAGTCTCGCCGTCGGGCAGTGGGCGGAAAGTCGGCGAACAACCGAGATGGGTACAGACGCCGACCAGGACCAGGTATTCGGGCTTGGACGAGCGCCAGGCATTGTTGGCGAACGCCGGTTGCTCCGATTCCTTGGAGTCGGGGTCACGCAGCGTGCCGCCGGATTTCAGCGCTTCAATTTGTTCAGGCGTACGGCGCAGCACCCACACCGGCTTGCCGCGCCACTTGTAGGTCACGCGCTGGCCCAGTTCGATGGTGCTGATGTCGATCTCGACCGGCGCGCCGATGGCCTTGGCCCGGGCGCTGGGTTGGAACGACGCGATGAATGGTACCGCTGCGGTTGCCGCACCGATGCCGCCTATGATGGTGGCGGTGCCGGTGAGAAAGCGGCGTCGATCCAGATCGACAGCAGTCTCGCTCATGCTACAAAGTCTCCTGCAATGTGATGGTCATGCCGATGTGAACGCATGGGCGAACCCGGCGCACATTTTTCGACACAGAGTCCGGTGACATCCCCTCGCCCCGATCGTTATCCACTCGAACAGCGTGCGCTTCGCATGCCTGGTGCCATGGTCGTCGCACGACGTCTAAGTTCGGTCTGATGGCTGGCGAGTATAACACCAAAATCGAGGGGGTTAGGGGCGATCGGCTGCCTCACACATGGCCTAGTAACGGTCACGCGAAGCTCTGCTCATCGCTGCTTTTTCAGGCCAGCGCCTTGGTCAGCGCGGCGATGAAAATCGCATTTTCGCGCGGCGTACCGACAGTCACCCGCAGGCAATCGGCAAGCAACGGATGGGCGCCCGCGACGTTCTTGATCAACACACCCTGCGCGCGCAGCGATTCAAACACTGCGGTGGCGCGACCACTCGGGGTGCGGAACAGGATGAAGTTGGTGACGCTCGGCCAGGCACGTATGCCGGAGAGGTCCGACAGCGCTGCGGACAGATCGGCACGCGCTTCGACGATGAGCGCGATCTGGCGTTCAAAATCGCCGAGATGTTCAAGCGCGAACTGGGCGCCGACCTGGGTCAGGGTGTTGATGTTATAGGGCATGCGCAGCCGTTCGAGCAGATCTATCCAGGGCTGCGCGCCGAACAAGGCGCCGAGCCGCAAACCCGCCAGTCCAATCTTGGACAAAGTGTGCATCACTACCAGGTTGTCGTACTGGATCGTTTCCCGCACCCGCGTGCCGTTGGCGAAGCGGTAATAAGCCTCGTCCAACACCACCAAGCCGGGCGCCGCCGCGCAAATAGCCTCCAGACCCTCGCCATCGATGCGGTTGGCGGTCGGGTTGTTGGGGCTGGCGAGAAACACCAGTGCCGGCTGACTGCGTGCTATGGCTTCGAGCGTCGCTGGCAGATCAAGGGAGAAATCGACCGCATTGAGCGGCACGCCGACGAAATCCAGTCCCAGCGACTGCGCCGCGATGCGATACACCGCGAAACTCGGCTCCGGACTCAGCACACAAGCACCCGGCTGTCCGGCCACCACCAGACACAACAGATGAATCAGTTCATCCGAGCCATTGCCAAGAATCATGCCGAGCTCGGCGGGTATGCCGAGACTCGTCCGCCAGACAGCCTTTAGCGCGGTGGAATGAGGGTCGGGATAACGATTGAGTTCGGTGCGCGTGATGGCGTCGTTCCATTGCTCACGCAAGGTGCTTGGCAGCGGAAAGGGGTTTTCCATCGCGTCGAGCTTGATAAGGCCACTCGCGTCGGCGACGTGATAAGGCGTCAGGTCGCGCACCCAGGGCGAGACAAAACGCGCGATCCGATCATCGATATTCATCGCGGTGTTACTCGATATTCGGCCGAGCGGGCATGCGCCACTAAACCCTCAGCGCGTGCCAGCGTTCCCGCCACTTGACCGAGCTGCGCGGCGCCGGCCACCGAACACTCGATGATCGAGGAACGCTTTTGAAAGTCATACACCCCGAGCGGCGACGAAAAACGCGCGCTGCCTGCGGTCGGCAACACGTGGTTCGGTCCGGCACAGTAGTCGCCCAAGGCCTCGGCCGTGTAACGGCCAAGGAAGATCGCGCCGGCGTGGCGAATCTCCGGCAGCCAGCGCTGCGGCTCAGCGAGCGAAAGCTCAAGGTGCTCGGGCGCGATGCGATTGGCGAGCGCAATGGCCTGTTCGATGTCGGCGACCTTGACCAGCGCACCGCGCGCGGCGAGCGCCTGACGGATGATGTCAGCGCGCGGCATGTCCGGCAGCAGACGCGCGATGCTGGCCGCCACGGCATCGAGATGAGCAGCATCGGGCGATAGTAAAATCGCTTGCGCCTGCTCGTCGTGTTCGGCCTGGGAGAACAAGTCCATCGCTATCCAATCGGGATCGGTCGCGCCGTCGCAGATCACGAGGATCTCCGAGGGACCTGCAATCATGTCGATGCCAACGCGGCCGAACACCATGGACTTGGCGGTCGCCACATAGATATTGCCTGGCCCGACTATCTTATCGACCGCCGGCACGGTCTCGGTGCCATAAGCCAACGCCGCGACGGCCTGCGCGCCGCCGATGGTAAACAGACGATCGACGCCGGCAATCGCGGCCGCAGCCAGCACCACCGGTTCCAGCGCGTTGTCCGGCGCCGGCACCACCATCACCACTTCGCCGACACCTGCAACCTTGGCTGGAATGGCGTTCATCAACACCGAGGACGGATAAGCCGCCTTGCCACCTGGCACATAGATGCCGACCCGGTCCAGCGCGCACAATTGCTGACCGAGCACCGTGCCATCGGCCTCGCGGTATTGCCAGGACTCGGCTTTCTGATGTTCGTGATAAACACGCACCCGCGCGGCGGCGGTGTGCAGGGCTTGGGCCAGTTCGGGCGCGATGTTCGCGCCATGGGCGGCGAAATCCTTGAGTTCCAATTCGCACGCGCTCGCGATCTGGCGGCGATCGAAACGATTGGTATATTCGACCAGCGCACTGTCGCCACGACGACGCACGTCGTTGACGATGCCACGCACGGTCTCCACCACTTCCGGTCGTGTGTCGTCATCCCAGGCGAGCAAGGTCGAGAGTTCAGCATCGAAGCCAGGCTGGCTGGCGTCAAGCCGGCGGATGAGTGGAGTCTTAGCCATCGTTCACCACCGCGCGCAGCGCGGCGACGATCGCGCTGACCCGCTTGTGCTTGGTCTTCATCGCCGCCTTGTTCACAATCAGACGCGAACTTATATCGCAGATGGTCTCGAACTCTACTAAGCCATTGGCGCGCAGCGTGTTGCCGGTATCGACCAGATCGACAATGCGATCAGCGAGGCCCACCAGCGGCGCCAGCTCCATCGAACCATAGAGCTTGATGACCTCGGCCTGGATGCCGAGGCGCGCGTAATATTCGCGCGCCACGCGTGAGTATTTCGTTGCGACCCGCGTGCGGCCGTCGACCAGCGCGGCCTGGGGTGGCCCCGCCACCGCCAGACGGCAACACGCGATCTTGAGATCCAGCGGCTCGTAGTAGTCGCTGCCCTCGTATTCCATCAGAACGTCCTTGCCGGCGATGCCGAGATCGGCTGCGCCGTATTCGACATAAGTAGGCACATCAGTCGCACGGATGATCAGCAGACGCACCCCTGCCTGGGTGGTGTCGAGCACCAGCTTGCGGGATTTATCCGGATCATCGGTCGGCGCAATGCCGATGCGTGCCAGCAAGGGCAAGGCCTGCTCGAAAATACGGCCTTTGGAGACCGCCAGCATGACCTCGTCCGGATTGGATTTGAATGTATTGCCCATGTTCGTTCGAATCAGCTGTGAACGGGCACGGGAAGTGTGCCGCAGCCTTAGCTCGGCACGCGTTTGATCTGCGCGCCCAGGTTGGAAAGCTTCTCTTCGATGGTCTCGTAACCGCGATCGATGTGATAAATGCGATCGACTTCGGTCGCGCCCTTGGCCACTAGACCAGCCAACACCAAACTCGCCGAGGCACGCAGATCGGTCGCCATCAAAGGCGCGCTGGTCAGTTGCTTCACACCGGTCGTGATCGCGGTATTGCCTTCGAGCTTGACCTGCGCGCCCATGCGTTGCAGTTCCAGCACGTGCATGAAGCGGTTCTCGAACACCGACTCGGTGATAGTGCCGGTGCCGCTCGCGATGCAGTTCATGGCCGTGAATTGCGCCTGCATATCAGTCGGGAAACCGGGATAGGGCGAAGTATGAATATTGACCGCCCGCAAGGAATCGCCATTCATGTCGAGCTCTATCCAGTCATCGCCCATGGTCATATGCGCGCCGGCTTCGTTGAGCTTGGAGATCACCGCTTCGAGCAGATGTGGACGGGTGTTCTTCAACTTCACACGCCCACCGGTCATGGCGGCCGCGACCAGATAAGTGCCCGTCTCGATGCGGTCCGGCAGGATGTCGTAGTGCGTACCGCCCAGCGACTCGACCCCTTCGATACGAATGGTGTCGGTGCCGGCGCCTTCGATCTTGGCGCCCATCGCGATCAGACAATTCGCCAGGTCGACCACTTCCGGTTCGCGCGCGGCGTTACGGATCACGGTCACGCCCTTGGCGAGCGTGGCGGCCATCATGAGGTTCTCGGTGCCGGTCACGGTGACCAGGTCGAGCACCATGTCGACACCTTTCAGACGCTTGGCCTTGGCGCGGATGTAGCCGCCTTCAACTGACAGCTCGGCGCCCATCTGGGTCAAGCCCTGCAGATGCAGATTCACCGGTCGCGAACCGATGGCGCAGCCACCCGGTAGCGAGACATCGGCCGAACCGAAGCGTGCCAACAAGGGCCCCAGCACCAGGATCGATGCGCGCATGGTGCGCACCAGTTCGTAGGGCGCGAAGAACTCCTTGATGGTGCTGGTATCGACTTCGATGTGCATGCGCTCATCGACCGTCAGCGAACAACCCATGCGCCCAAGCAACTCCATGGTGGTGGTGATGTCGTGCAGATGCGGCACATTGCCGATCACCATCGGCCCTTCGGCCAGCAGCGTCGCCGCCAAGATCGGTAGCGCAGCGTTCTTGGCACCGGAAATACGAATCTCGCCCTCAAGCGGGATGCCACCTTGAATGATGAGTTTGTCCATCGCGACCTTGACGCTCGTCAGAGCGTCTGGAACTTGCGCGCCTTTTCCCAGGCGTCCTTGGTGTAGGTCTGAATGGACAGCGCGTGTATCGCGCCTCCCATGCAGTTGCCGAGCGTGGCATAGACCATGCGGTGCTGCTTGATCATGGACACACCGGCGAAGCTGTCGCTGATCACGCGCGCAACGAAATGCTGGCCATCGCCATCGACATGCACTTCGGCACCGGCGAGGCCGGTTTCAATCATCTGGCGGATTTCGTTGGGAGTCATGCCTGCCTGTGTCTTACGACTGTCTTACCACGAAGGGTGAGTTTTATTGCGTCTTGGCGGCGAACTGCTGGTTCTTTGCTTCCAGGGACCGGATCAGCGCCGGCAGGCCGTCGTTCTTGATGGCGGCGGCGAACGAGGCACGATAAGTCTTGATCAGGCTCACACCATCGACCGAGATATCAAACACCTTCCAGTCGCCGGTCTTGTTGTGCAGGCGATAAGCGATCGGAATCGATTCACTGCCCGGTTGCGAGATTTCCTGCTTGACGGTCGCCGTATTGGGTGTAGTCGACTGCTCGGCATCTGGATAGGTGATGGTCTGATCAGAAAATTCGAGCAACGCAGTAGCGTAAGTGCGCACCAACAGTTTACGGAATTGATCGACGAAGGCCGTGCGCGTCGCCTCATCGGCACCGGCCCAGCTGTCGCCCAGCACCCACTGCGCCATGACACCGAAATCGAAGTGCGGGAAGATCAGTTCTGAGACCAGGCCGTACATCTTGCCGGAATCGGCGCGCAGCGTGTCTTTGTCGGTCTTGACGCGCGCCAGCACGCTCTCAGTCGTCGACCGCACGACATCGATCGGCGGGGCCTTGCTGGCAGCAAACGCGACCGCGCTCGCCATCAAGAAGAAAGACGCCATCGAAACTCGAAGGAAACGCTTCATGCCTTAGGTCCTCTGTCACCAGCAGATTGATAGCTCGCCGCGCCAACGCGTCGCGCCAAGTCGTCGTGAGCGGGTGCTGCGGGCGCGAATCCCGCCGCAGAGACGAAACCGGGTGCGCCCATAGGGAGCGCTAATGTAGCACAAAGCCACTCCCCTGTAGGGTCACGGCCTGGCTGCCTCACGCGCGTGTCAGGCGCGACTTTCGACCAGTTCGACCTTGTAGCCATCGGGGTCTTCGACGAAGGCGATGACGCGCGTACCGCCCTTCATCGGGCCCGCTTCGCGCACCACACGTCCACCGCGCGCCTTGATCTCATTGCAGGCCGCATACACGTCCGGCACACCGAGCGCGATGTGACCGTAAGCGCTGCCAAGTTCATAGCTGTCGGTGTCCCAATTGTGGGTCAGTTCGAGGACGGTGTTGCTGTCTTCATCGCCGTAACCGACGAAGGCGAGTGTGAAGCGGCCTTCGGGAAAGTCGTGACGACGTAACAATTTCATACCCAGCACTTCGGTGTAGAAGGCCAGCGATGCATCGAGCCGGGTCACGCGTAACATGGTGTGCAGCATTCTCATCACAACTCTCCCTTCGAGGTCCGATCGGCGACGACGCCGACTCAGCGGATAACGATGTTCACGCAGGCAGCAGCAGCGCGCGCTTTTTCCCGCGCCTGCTCGATATTCTCGCCGCGCGCGAGCGCGACCGCCAGGCGACGCTTACCGGCCACCGTCGGCTTGCCGAAGATGCGCAGATCGGTGCCGGGCACGGCCATGGCCTTGTCCCAGCCGCTGTAGCGGATGTCGCTACCGTCGCCGCAGCCGAGGATGGCGCAGCTCGCCGCCGGCCCATAGATTTCTAGCGGCGGCAGATGCACGCCCAGGATCGCGCGCACGTGCAACGCGAACTGCGACCAGGGCTGGGAAATCATGGTCACCATGCCGGTGTCGTGGGGGCGCGGCGAGACTTCGCTGAAATAGGCTTCGTCGCCCTTGATGAACAACTCCACGCCGAACACGCCATAGCCGCCCAAGGCGCCGGTCACAGTGCGAGCAATTGCGCAGGAACGCGCAAAGGCCAGCGCGCTCATAGGCTGCGGCTGCCAGGATTCACGATAGTCGCCGTCGACCTGCAGGTGACCGATGGGCGCACAAAAATTCGTGCCGCCGGCATGACGCACGGTCAGCAGTGTGATCTCATAGTCGAAATCGACAAAGCCCTCGACGATGACCCGCTCGCGCGCCGCGCGGGCGCCGGCCAGGGCGGTGCGCCAGGCTGCGATCGCGGCCGCCGGATCACGCACCGTGACCTGGCCCTTGCCCGACGAACTCATCACCGGTTTGACGATGCAGGGCGTACCGACGGCGGCGACGGCGGCCACGCATTCGGCCTCGGAACCGGCGAACTGATACTGCGAAGTCGGCACCCCGAGCTGCTCGGCGGCAAGCCGGCGTATGCCTTCGCGATCCATGGTGAGCCGCGTGGCATTGGCGGTTGGCACGACATTGAAGCCGGCCTTTTCCAGTTCCAGCAGCTGATCGGTGGCGATGGCCTCGACCTCGGGCACGATGAAATGCGGCTGCTCGCGACGAATCAAGGCATCAAGCGCGTCGGCATCGAGCATGTCGATGACGTGGGCGCGATGGGCAACCTGCATGGCCGGCGCGTTGGCGTAGCGATCGACGGCTACCACTTCGAGACCGAGACGCATCGCTTCCAGCGCGACCTCGCGGCCGAGCTCGCCGGCGCCGAGCAACAACAAACGGGTGGCATGGGCCGACAACGGCGTTCCGATCGAAGCGAGGGTCATGGGCACAACGTGTGGGGCTAGCGAAGTTCAGGGAGTGGCGGCGCCAGCGCAATCAAAACCGAGGGCCGCCAGTTCGGCGACAGTATCGGGTGCGAGCCCCGTGCATGCAACGCTGTAGGCGCCGAATTCTCGACGCAGAGCATAGCGGCGGCGAATCGCATCGAAATGTGCGCCAGAGCGGGTCGCATCAAGGGCCAGCGCGACGCGCATGCGCACGTCGTGGGCGGCTAGTGGATAGACACTCGCGAGCAGTGCGCGGATGCCACCGTGAGCCGGCAGGCAGCGCGCCGCTACCATGGTGGGCAGCGTGATCGGTGGCGCGGCCAGTGGCTCGCCGCGCCACTGTCGCAGCGCCGCCCACAGCGTGCGCGTCGCATTCAGGCGCGCCTCGTAGGAATGACCGGCGAGATGGGGCGTGGCCAACCAGCAACGCGCCAACAGGGTGCGATCGACGCGCGGCTCATCTGCCCAGCAGTCGATGGCCGCGATCAGCGCATCAGATCCTAGCAGTCGTGCGCTCAAGGCCACTTCATCCAACACCCCACCGCGCGCGGCATTGATCACCAACGTGCCGGGACGCAGCTGCGCGATGGCGTCAACATGCAACAGATTGACGGTCGGCCAGCGGCCTGTCTTGATCAATGGCACATGCAAGGTGAGGACCTCGCAGGCCAACACCTCGCTCAGCGGCGCGCTATGAAAGCCGGGCTCGCGCGCGGCGCGCGGCGGGTCGTGATCGACATGCGCAATGCCCAAGCCATCGAGCAGCGCGATGAGACTGCGTCCCACATACCCGCAGCCGACGATGCCGACCCGCAATTCGCGCGGCGCGCAGCCAAGACAGGCAGCGTGCAGATAAAGACAGGTGATGACGTGTTCGGCGACCGGCCGCGCATTGCAGCCGGCGGCGTCGCTGAAGTGAATGCCGGCGGCGGCGAGTGCTGCCGTATCGATGTGATCGATGCCGGCGGTGGCGCTGCCGACGAAACGCAGGCGGCTGCCTTGAATCAGTTCAGCGCTGAGCTTGGTGACCGAACGTACCAGCAGCACGTCGGCATCGCGAAGCGTCGCGGCATCGAGCTTGCGACCTTCGAATAATCGCAGCTCACCCAGTGCGGAGAAGTGCTCCGCGACGGCATTGATTTCCTGGTCAGCGAGGATGTTCAACGCGCGGCCGCTGGCGGCGCGGCGGCCGCCAGGCGTGGCTCAAGGCCGGTCGTCGGCCGCCGCGCCTTCTTTCGCCACCGGCATCATTTCCTGACGGTTGATGCCGAGCCACACCACGGTCGCCGTCGCGACGTAGATGGACGAATAGGTACCGACCAGGATGCCGATCACGAGGGCGATGGAAAAACCATGCAACAGCTCACCGCCAAAGAACAGCAGCGCCAACACCGCGAGCATAGTTTCGCCCGAGGTCATGAGGGTGCGGGACAGCGTTTGATTGAGGGCAGCGTTGACGATTTCCTTGGTCGTGCCCTTGCGCATCTTGCGCAGGTTCTCACGCACGCGGTCGAACACCACGACGGTGTCGTTCAACGAATAACCGAGCACTGCCAATACCGCCGCCAATACCGTGAGATCGAATTCGCGACCGGTCACGGCGAAGTAACCGATGGTGATCACCACGTCGTGCATGGTCGCGACGATAGCGCCGACCGAGAACTTCCAGGTAAAACGCATCCAGACGTAGACGAAGATGCCGAGCAGTGCCAGCGCGAGCGCATAGACACCCGACTCCGCCAGCTCGTCACCGACCTGTGGACCGACGAATTCGATGCGGCGCAGCTCGGCACCGGGTAATAGCTGGATGACCCGTTGACTGACCGATGCGGCCGCCTTGTCGCCGGCCGGCGGCAGGCGCACCAGCACGTCGGTCGGCGTGCCGAAGCGCTGCACGGTGGCGTTCTTGAACTCCGATTCAGCCAGCGCGTGGCGGATCTGGTTCAGATCCGGCTCCGCTTTGTAGCCGAGTTCGACCAAGGTGCCACCCGTAAAATCGACGCCGAAATTGAAGCCTTTGAAGATACTGGTACCGATTGAAATGATAACCAGCAAGGTAGTCAGCGCGACCGCCGGCCGCACCTTGCCCATGAAATCGAATTTGAATTCCTTGTGTTCGGCAGCCATGACTATCCCCCTAAACCGACAGGCTCTTCAGACGGCGACGGCCGTAGATAAAGTTGACGATGGCGCGCGTGCCGGTGATGGCGGTGAAGGCCGAGGTCAGAATGCCGAGCGACAGCGTGACCGCAAAGCCCTTGACCGGTCCGGTACCGAAAAGGAACAACACCAGAGCCGCGATCATGTGCGTGATATTAGCGTCGGCGATAGTGGCGAAGGCCTTCTCATAGCCGGCATGGATACTGGCCTGGGGCGAATTGCCATTGCGCAGTTCTTCGCGGATACGTTCGTTGATGAGCACGTTGGCGTCGATAGCCATACCGACCGTCAACACGATACCGGCGATACCGGGCAAGGTCAGGGTCGCTTGCAGCATCGACAATAAGGCCACCAGCAACACCACGTTCATCAACAGCGCGACACCGGCGATGAGGCCGAAGGCGCGATAGTAAATGGCGGTGAAGACGACCACCGCGATGAGGCCGATGATGGCCGACATCATGCCCTTGTCGATATTGTCTTGCCCCAAGCTCGGGCCGACGGTGCGTTCTTCGATGATTTCGATCGGCGCAGCCAAGGCGCCGGCGCGCAGCAGCAGCGCGAGGGTGTGAGCTTCATCGGTCGAGTCGAGACCACTGATCTGGAAACGCTTGGACAGCTCGTCGCGGATGGTCGCGACGTTAATGACCTGCTCCACTGCACGGCCCTTGCGTTGCTCGATGTAAACCACCGCCATGGGTTTGCCGATCTGATCACGTGTCGCGCGGCTGAACAGGCGCGAACCCTTGCCGTCAAGGGTGATGAACACCGCCGGGCCGCCGTTGGTCTGCTCGATACCGCTAGAGGCGTCGATGATGTACTCACCGGTCAGCATGACCTTCTTGTCGAGCAAGATGGGCTTGCCAGCCTTGTCGTAATAGATCTTGGAATTGACCGGTATATGGCCGCCGTCGAGCGCCTTCTGTGCGTCGTTGTTGTAATCGACCAGACGGAACTCAAGGGTGGCGGTCGCGCCGAGTATCTTCTTGGCCTCGGCGGTGTCTTCGACACCGGGCAGTTGCACCACGATGCGACCTTCGCCCTGCTGTTGAATGACCGGCTCGGCAACGCCGAATTCGTTGACGCGATTCCGTAAGGTCGTGAGGTTCTGCTTGATAGCGGTCTTGCGCACTTCGTCGGTGAGCTTGGGGCTGACGGTCAACAACAGTTCGGTCGGCTCGCTCTGTTCCTGACGCTCGAGTTCGCGGAAGTCTTTGACCAGAATGGGCCCGGCCTTCTGCTTCATTTCCTCGTTCTGAAAGCTGACCCGCACGCCGCCGTTCGGCTCGCGCGCAATGGAGCGGTAACGGATCTTCTCATCGCGGAAAGCGGTACGCAGTTCGGAAACGAAGCGCTCGTCGGTCTGCGTGCGCACCGCATCCATGTCGACCTGCATGAGGAAGTGCACGCCACCACGCAGATCGAGACCCATGTACATCGGCTTGGCGCCAATCTTGCGCAGCCAGTCGGGCGTGGCCGGCGCCATGTTCAGCGCCACGATATAGTGTTCGCCGACGGTCTTTTCGACCACATCGCGCGCCTTACCGCGCGCGTCGACGTCCTTGAAGCGGAACAGCACGCGCTTGTTCTGCATCTCGCTGCGCTTGATCTCGATGTTGGCGGCCTTGAGCGCTTCTTCGATGCGAGTCTCGAGCGCCGCATCGACGGTTTCAGAGCGACGCGCCGAGACCTGCAGCGCGGGATCATCACCGTAAAGGTTGGGCAAGGCGTAGAGCAGGCCGATGGATACGACGACCAGAACAAGGATATAGCGCCACAGCGGGTATTCGTTCATCGATGGGATCCGAATCTACTTAGGAGTGTCGTGGCGCACGGCCGGCACCATCGCCGACGCGCGGAGGCGTCGCACCTTACATTTCCTTGAGGGTGCCTTTCGGCATGATTTGCGCGATGGCGTGCTTCTGCACCTTGACCTCGGTGTCCTTGGCGATTTCGAGTTTGACGAAATTGGCGCCGACCTCGGTGACCCGCCCGAGCAATCCGCCACTGGTCACGGCTTCATCGCCCTTGGCGAGTTCCTTGACCAGCTTGGTGTGTTCCTTCTGGCGCTTCATCTGCGGTCGGATCAGGAACAGGTAGAAAACCAGAAACAAAACGGCGAGCGGCAGGATGCCAGCCAGCCCCCCGGCAGGCGCGCCGCCTGCTGCTTGAGCCCATGCATTCGGTATCAGGTAGTCCATGAAAAGTCTCGAAAAATGGCCGCGCATTATTGCACAGGCTTGTGTGGCATTGTCAGGCGCCCGCGTCGGGCTCGTATTGCGCGCAGTACTCGCGCGAGAAATCAGTGAAGCGTCCAGCCAGCACCGCTGCCCGCGTGTCACGCATGAGGCGCAGATAGTAGGCCAGATTGTGCGTGGTATTGAGGCGCGCGCCCAGGATCTCGTTGGACTTGTCCAGATGATGAAGATAAGCGCGCGAGTAATTGCGGCAGGTATCGCAGCCGCAGGTCGGGTCGAGCGGCTCGGTGCTGGCCCGATGGCGGGCATTGCGAATGCGGATCACGCCTTCGCTCGTGAACAGATGGCCGTTGCGGGCGTTGCGGGTCGGCATCACGCAATCGAACATGTCGACCCCCGCCCCGACCGCAGCTACCAGGTCGCCCGGCGTGCCAACACCCATGAGATAACGCGGCCGCGCGGCCGGCAACAGGCTTGCGGTGTGGGTGATCATGGCGTGCATATCGTCCTTGGGCTCGCCGACCGAGAGCCCACCGATGGCATAGCCGTCAAAGCCGATCTCAAGCAGGCCGGCCGCCGATTCGGTACGCAGGCTGGGGTAGACGCCACCCTGCACGATGCCGAACAGGGCGCCGGGGCCGACATGGGCGGCCTTGCTGCGTGCCGCCCAGCGCAAGCTCAAGCGCATGGATTCGGCGGCCTCGGTCACGCTGGCCGGATAGGGCGTGCATTCGTCAAACACCATGACGATGTCCGAGCCCAGCGCGCGCTGCATCTGCATGGAGATTTCGGGCGTGAGCAGAATCTTGTCGCCATTGATGGGCGAGCGGAAAGTCACACCCTCCTCGCGAATCTTGCGTAGCGCTCCCAGACTCCAGACCTGAAAGCCGCCGGAGTCGGTCAAGATCGGCTTGTGCCAATGCATGAAACCATGCAGGCCACCATGCAGGCCGATGACCTCCGGTCCAGGCCGCAGCATCAAGTGATAGGTGTTGCCGAGCACGATCTGGGCGCCGAGCGCGCTCAGCTCCTCGGGCGTCATCGCCTTGACCGTGCCGTGGGTACCGACCGGCATGAAGATCGGGGTTTCGACCACGCCGTGATTGAGGGTCAAGCGTCCGGCACGTGCTGCGCCGTCGGTGGCTAGGAGTTCGAACTGCATGGACATCACGCTGCCTGCACGTGCCTGCGGGTCAGCCACATCGCGTCGCCATAACTGAAGAATCGGTAGCCCGCCGCCACCGCGTGGGCATAGGCCGCCATGGTCCGCGCGTGGCCGGCAAAGCTCGAGACCAGCATGAGCAGGGTCGAGCGTGGCAGGTGGAAGTTGGTCAACAGCGCGTCCACCACCCGGAATTGAAAACCTTCTCTAATGAACAGCCGCGTGTCGCCACGGAAGGGCGCGAGCTGACCGCTGGCCTCGGCGGCGCTCTCCAACGCCCGCGCGACCGTGGTGCCAATCGCGACCACCCGTCCGCCGGCGGCCTTGGCTGCGGCGATGGTCGCACAGGCCTCGCTGCTGACCTCGATGCGCTCAGCATGCATCACATGAGTTTCGATGCTGTCACTGCGGATGGGCTGAAAAGTGCCAGCGCCGACGTGCAAGGTCACCTTGGCAAGCTGCGCGCCCCGCGCCGCGATCTCGCCGAGCATGTCCTCATCGAGATGCAACCCTGCGGTCGGCGCCGCCACCGCGCCCGGCTGCGCGGCGAAGACGGTCTGATAACGCTCGGCGTCGATCGCATCGTCGGCACGCGTGATATAGGGCGGCAGCGGAATATGACCGCTGGCCGCGAGCAGAGCCGGCAGTTCGGCACCATCGGCACCCTCGATCAGAAACAGATCGCCTTCTCGCCCCCACACCTCGATAGCGCCCTCGGGCTCTAGCGCGATGCGCGTGCCCGGTCGGGTCGGCTTGCTGGCGCGCAACTGGGCCATGGCCTGACGCGACGACATCACTCGCTCGATCATGATCTCGACCGCCCCACCTGTCGCCTTGCGACCGAACAAGCGCGCTGGTATGACCCGCGTGTCGTTCAAGACCATCACATCGCCCGGCCGCAACAGCCCGGGCAGATCGACGATGCCACTATCGGTCCACACCCCCGCTTCATCACCCAACACCAGCAGCCGCGCGTCACGACGCCGCGCGATGGGATGTTGCGCAATCTGGGTAGGAGGCAGAGCGTAATCGAAGTCGGACAGCTGCACGGGCGCGAGTCTAGCAGAGCACACCGCACGACAGTCGACCACGGAACACGCATTCAATATACTTGCCGCCCTTCGCACACCTTGCCGGGATGGCGGAACTGGTAGACGCGCCAGACTCAAAATCTGGTATCCGTAAGGATGTGGGGGTTCGATTCCCCCTCCCGGTACCAAGGAAATCGCGATTTTGCGAAAGATGAATATTTCTCTAGCAATCACCGCAAAAGCACGCATCAATCAATTGGTCTTCCGTTACGCTACGCGGAAGAGCCTGGCCAGCATTGCTGTGACCCTGCTGCCGCGAACATTCCTGAATAACGCCCCTCACTGAGATTTGAGTTAGGTCATGCCCCGCAGCTGCATATTGTCAGGAGCGCCGCCGTCAGCGCTCTCGTCTCGGGGAACTCATCCGCCGGAGGCTCGAGCGCCACGGCGTTCCTGCGGCGACTCCACCAGCTCGTATCCCGGGAAGCCGCTCTTAAGCTCGCCGTAACAAGTCTCGTTGTAGCGCTTGAAGCCGCCGCAATACACCATGAAGACTTGGGGCTTGCCCGGAATGTTGGCGCCGGAGTACCAGCTCTTGGTAGTCAGCGCGCCGGGTCGGCGTTCGGCGAAGCGAAGGGTCTCCTTGCGCCAGTGCTCCTGTGACTCTGGCAGCGGATGGAGGAGCGGACTCCCGTGTTGGTCGAGCCACTCGATCGTGTCGAATATG
>JAYWAC010000087.1:0-6277 GCA_043782755.1 Pseudomonadota bacterium
CGCCCGATGACAAGCAACTTCTGAACGCAGTCTTCCGCGCCTTTCACACCATCAAGGGCGGCGCCGGTTTCCTGGGTCTCGATCATCTGGTCGCGATCAGCCACCGGTGCGAAGACATCTTCGACATGCTGCGCAGCGGCGTGCTGCGTATCGACGCAAGCTTGATGGATACTTTCCTGCAGGTGTTGGACGTGCTGCGTCTTATGTTCGATCAGCTGCGCAGCGGCGCAGCGCTATCGCCGGCACCGGACGATTTGCTGGCGCGATTGAAAGCGATTGCCGATGGCACGGCGATGCCTGTCGCGCGGGTCGATGCAACGCTCATGACCGCAGTCAACAAACCGCTGCAGGTTGCCGCCATCGCGGCGATGGCTGTCGCCGACAGCGAGCTCATCACCGAAGAAGAATTTGACGCGCTGCTCGATAAGCTGCGCGTGCAGGGCGCCACTAACGCAGTCGCCGCTACGCCCACAGCGGCAGACGGCAATCGCGACCTCATCACCGATGACGAATTCGAGACGCTGCTCGATAACATGCACGGTGCCGCCAAATTCATGCCCACCGCCTTGCCGACAGCCGTCGCTGCGCCCGTGGTGGCGGTGGCCAAGGTAGTCGCAACAGTCAAGCCTGTCGCGCGTGCCGCCGAACCGCCCAAGGACACCACGGTGCGGGTCGAGACCGAGATCCTCGACCGCATCATGAATATGGTTGGCGAGCTGGTCTTGATTCGTAATCGCCTGCTCAATCTGGAATCCGTAGTCGGCAACGAGGCGGTGAGCCAGACGGTCGCCAATCTCGATGTCGTGACCAGCGATCTGCAGATGGCGGCGATGAAGACGCGCATGCAGCCGATCAAGAAAGTCTTTGGTCGCTTCCCGCGCGTGGTGCGCGATCTGGCCCGTGCGCTGAACAAGCAGATTGAGCTCGTCATGGACGGCGAGGATACGGATCTCGACAAGAATCTGGTCGAAGCGCTGGCCGATCCGCTGGTGCATCTGGTGCGCAATTGCGTCGATCACGGCATCGAGATACCGGCCGATCGCATTGCCGCCGGCAAACCGGCTACCGGTATCCTGCGCCTGGCTGCCGCCCAGGGCGGTGATCAAATCGTTCTGACTATCGCTGATGACGGCAAAGGCATCGACGCCGAAGCCTTGCGTCGCAAGGTAGTGGAAAAAGGCTTGATGGAAGAAGAGCCAGCCAGCCGTCTCTCGACTCGCGAATGCTATGAATTGATTTTCCTGCCGGGCTTTTCGACCAAGGATGAGATTTCCGATATCTCCGGACGCGGCGTCGGTATGGATGTGGTTAAGACCCGCATCACGCAGATCAATGGCAGCATTGAAATCGACTCTCAGATCGGCGTCGGCACGACCATTCGTATCAGTGTGCCGTTGACGCTCGCCATCATGCCGACCTTGATGGTGGTGCTGGGCAGCCAGGTATTCGCGCTGCCACTGGTCAACGTGCAGGAGATCATCAACTTCGAGCGCCACCAGGCACGTGAAGTGGATGGTCGCAAGACCATGGTGGTGCGTGGCAAGGCGCTACCCTTGTTCTATCTGTCGCGTTGGTTGATCGACGGTGTGTATGAATTCATTGAACAACAGGGCCACGTGGTGGTGGTGCGCATCGACAACCAGAGCGTGGGCCTGCTGGTCGACGGCCTCATCGGTCAGGAAGAAGTGGTGATCAAACCACTGGGCGCGCTGTTGCACGGTATCAAGGGCCTGTCCGGCGCGACCATCACCGGCGACGGCAAGATCGCTCTCATTCTCGACCTACCGGGACTGCTCGAATCCTATGCGCACCGTTGAGTCGCATTCCCCATCGCACGCTTGCTATCGGCTTAAGACATGAAGAAATTCGATCTGTTGAGTTTGAGCGGTGTGACGGTCGCGATCATCGCGGTGCTGCTCGGTCAACATCTCGAGGGTGGCAGCGTCACGACGCTACTCAACGGCCCGGCCATCTTGATCGTGGTTGGCGGCAGCATAGGCGCGACCATGCTGCAATCGCCCCTGCCGGTGTTCGTACGCGCAATGTCCATGCTGGTATGGGTCATTCGCCCGCCGCAGATCGCTGCCGAGGCGCAGATGAAGGAAATCATCCGCTGGGCACAACTCGCGCGTCGTGAAGGTCTGCTCGGCCTCGAGAACGTGGTCGAGAGCGTACGTGATGTCTATGCACGCAAGGGCTTGCAATTGGTGATCGACGGCAACGATCCCGAAACCATCCGCGAAACCCTTGAGCTCGATGCCATGACGCGTGAGCGCCATGACTTGAATGCCGCCAAAGTCATCGATGGCATGGGTGGTTACGCGCCGACGCTCGGCATTCTCGGTGCGGTGATGGGTCTCATTCAGGTTATGAACAACCTCGCTGATCCGGCTATGCTCGGCCAGGGCATCGCGGTGGCCTTCGTAGCCACCGTCTACGGCGTCGGTCTCGCTAATCTGGTGTTCATTCCCACCGCCAACAAATTGAAAGCGCTGGTGCGCGAAGAATCACGACTGAAAGAACTGGTGACGGTCGGCGTCATGGCGATCGCCGCCGGTGACAATCCGCGCGTGGTCGAAGCGCGTTTACAGGGCTTGATCCTATGAGCGGCGCGAGCATGGCGGCGCGTCGACGCCTGGCGCGCGAGGTGGAATTCGAGGATGAGGACAATACCCATCGCTGGCTGATCTCCTATGCCGATTTCATTACCCTGTTGTTCGCCTTCTTCGTCGTCATGTATTCGATTTCGTCGGTTAACGACGGCAAGTTCCGTGTCTTGTCCGATTCGATGGAGAGCGTGTTCCGTACGCCCGAACCACTGCCGGCGCCGATAGATCTCGGCGGTGGCATGACCGGCATCGGACGTGTGCCCGCTGAGCAGAAGGAGGGTGGGCAACCGACTCGTGTGCTGGAAGAGATCGTGCAGGACGATTTTCCCATACCGGTCACAGCCATCGATGCCCACGATGTCACCGCTGGTGAAATCGAGAAAGTGCTGAAAGATCCGATAGAGTTCGACAAGGTACGCATTCGTCAGAGCGAGGAATGGATCGAAGTCGAACTCAATGGTGAATTCGCTTTCGCCAGCGGGCAGGCGCGCTTGAGTAAGGAAGCCGAGCCCACCATCAGCCGCCTTGCGGCGCTGATCAAGACCAGCAGCACGCCGGTGCGGGTGGAAGGCTTCAGCGACAACGTGCCCTTGCAGAACGGCATGTACGGATCGAATTGGGAATTGTCGGCGGCGCGCGCCGGCAGCGTCGCGGCGACCTTCGCTGCGCGTGGCGTCGATGCTGAACGCCTGTCGGCGGCAGGCTATGGCGAGTTATATCCGGTGGCGGACAACGCCAGCGCTGAAGGTCGAGAGAAGAACCGGCGTGTGGTCATTGCGATCGCGCGTCATCCCCAGGTACCGGGCGCCAGCGTTTCGCTTGCTGCACGCGGCGACAGTCCGGAGCAGGTGCCCGTCGAAGCCCTGAAGAGGGTGGCGGTGTTGCCAGGGCCGGAGGACATCAAACAATGAAGAGCGCGACGTTCGTGGCGCACAAGGGCGGGGTGGACGAGGCCACGACAGTGGTCACTCGCATCGGCAGCCATACCACGCGCTACGTGCTGTTCAAGATAGGTCAGATTCGTTTCGCGCTAGCCAGCACGGAGATTGCGGCTCTTGGCCGTGAACGCGAGAGCGATTGCGAGTACGTCGCGGGCGAGGTGCTGGTGCCGGCCCGTTATAGGGCGGCGGCGCGCATCGACACTGATCATGAGCATTTCATTCATCTGGCCGGCACGCGACTCGGCATCGGGCCGTGTAAAGTCGCTGGCGATATCGTCGCGAGCGAGGCCGCAGTGGTGCCACGAAACCGTCACGCCGACCAGCCGTGGATCATCGCGACCTTGTCCGATCCGACGAGCTTGATACTGGGAAAACACGGACTTAACACGCTACTGCACAAGCACGCGAGCGCTTGAGAGAGAGCTGGCACGGCACGTGCATTTGGGTATTTGACACACTCGACACGAAGGGCAATGACCGCTTCCTGACACAGGAAGCAGCACCCGACAGGAGCACTCCATGAGCGCCGTCATGCAAGAGAAAAATCAGCAGGTCTTGCGCTGGGTCACCTTCCGCCTCGCGGATGAAATCTATGGCATCAATGTCATGCAGGTGCAGGAAGTGTTGCGCATGACCGACGTTGCGCCGGTACCCGGTGCGCCGCACTACGTGATGGGCATCATCAATCTGCGCGGCAATGTGGTGACGGTGCTCGATACCTGCAAGCTGCTCGATCTCGCGAGCAGCGACATCACCGACAGCTCGCGCATCATGATCATCGAATCGAGCAAGGTCACAGTAGGCCTGCTGGTCGACAGCGTCGCCGAGGTAGTCAACATTTCGTCCGCCGACATCGACCCGCCGCCCAGCGTCGGCAACGATGAAGGCTCGCGTTACATCCAGGGCATCTATAGCAGCGAGCAGCAGATCCTGATCCTGATCGATTTGAACAAACTCATTACCGAGGAGAACCGTGACGCGATCGGTATGTGCTGATCGCTGACCTGCCGCCATGGACATCAAGCCTGTGCATCCGACCCCGCCGTCTGCGCCCTTGCACAAGGTCGAGCAGCACGAGGATATGCGGCGTGAACAGCGTGGCAAGCAGCCGCCTCAACAACAGCGTCGGCCCCACCTGGACGAGGCCGAAGACGGCCACCACATCGACGCTTACGTATGATCGATTTCGCCGCCTTCATCCAATATGCACCGCTGGCCGCCCTGGCTGTGGTGACGGTGCTGGCCGGCGTCTTGTGTGAATGGCGCCATCGCCACGCGCTCGGTGCATTGCGCTACACGACCATCGTCCAGGCCGACCGTTTGGCGACCTTGGAACGCGATCTCGCCGCGCTGCTAACCTGCTCGCGCGGTATGGCCGAGCGTCTGGCCAAAGCCGAGTCCCAGCAGCGTCGCCTGCAGACCCAGCTCGACAAGCTCACCAGCAACGACGACAAGCAACTCGCCGTGGAGCACGCCATGAAGCTCTTGAACAGCGGCATGGACCTCAAGAACGTGACCTCGATTTGTGAACTCTCTGAAGGCGAGGTTGAAATCCTGCAGAACCTGGCCCGGCATCAGCGGGCGGCCTGAGGGAGCGCGACGCCGACGCGGCGAGGTTCTTGCCATGAAGTTCCCCGGCTGCCTGGGGATCAAGCCCGGCGAAGCCGCGCATATTCCTTTGAATCCGGTACAATGCGCCGCTTCGCCGCCGGCCGTACATGGAAGAGTCCCGCAGTGAGCGAAAATCTGGAGAGGTGGCCGAGCGGTTGAAGGCGCACGCCTGGAAAGTGTGTATACGTCAAAAGCGTATCGAGGGTTCGAATCCCTCTCTCTCCGCCATCACCTAAGCAATTGATATTAAAGGGATTCTATCCCTTTATATCGAGCGCGAATCCCGCCTACTATCCGTCGCTTGCGGACTCCAGTTGCACACCCCTCGTCTGTAGAGACCGATCCGTTCCGAGCTGTACGGCGAAAAGCCGGCCCGGTCTCTGGCCCCCTAAAATTTAGTCCGGAGTTGCAGTCGCAGCGGTGTCAATGCGTGGCGAGATAAACGGCAAGCAAGGCCCGCGACAGGCCGAGTGTCAACGGCCGTCGTCAGAAGAGACCACACAATTGCGAATCAGGTTGGGCCAGAGGCGCGCAATCGCTGCGCCCCAAAAATTCAGTCCGGCGTTGCTGACGCGTCAGCGCGCTCGCGCCGCCTCATTGACGTTGAGCAGACGCCGCTGACCCGGCCAGTCGACAGGCAAGCGGGAAGACAGTTTTAGCAATTGAAGGGCGTTCAGTTCAGGGGGATGGCGACCTTCCATGAGGGCGACCGTCAGATCGGGCGCCAACCAAGCCAGTCGCAATACGCGTGTAAAGTAGGATGAGCTGACGCCGGCAGCGGCCGCTACGCGTTCCATCGTCGCCTCTTCGGAGGCTGCGGTGAGATGACGCTTAAACGCGTGTGCCGTGCAAAGCAATTTCACCAACTTCAGATCGGGTGTGAGATCTGATGCGGCGTGTCCTTCCATCACCAATCGTAAGCCGCCGTTGGCCATGCGCAGGCGTGCAGGGAACGTGAGCGTGATAGGCGAGGGGAGCGATGGCGATGAATTGTCTGATTCAGATTGACCCCCATTCAGTATTTTTCGGAACCCCTCGGGTGCCAGTTGGAGCGTAACCTCGTCGCGGGTGACGACGACGCGATGGAGCAAGGTTCTGACGATAGTGCGACGTCGT
>JAYWAC010000088.1:0-2376 GCA_043782755.1 Pseudomonadota bacterium
ATTGAGTCCGCGTGCCTGTTGAATACCTGGCGGTTCGCGTTCGAGGCCGATAGAGCGCACGCCCCAGGATCGGTCCCGCGCGCCCCAGGCGCGGTCCGGCGTGAGTTCGACGCGCGTGCCGGCCACCTCGATAGTGCCCGACCAGTGGCCGGTCTGAATGAAACGCGTGCCCTGTTCCATCACCCGCCCCAAACTGCGAGTGAATAGCGGCGGCTCTTCAAAGGCCGGCACCGCGCCGTTCCATTCCAGATCGAAGTTGATCGCCTGCGCGCTTTTGCGCGCCCAGATACGCAGCCGGCGCAAACCTTCCTGCACTTCGACGCCGAAGGGGCCGATGGCTAGCGTGTTGAGGCGATCGCCGCCGAGTTCGCGCGAGGCGCGCGTCGACCACTGGGTTGCGCCGAGCGCGACCGATGCAAATGCATCGATGACGCCGAGGTTGGGATAGTTGCCGACGCCGAGCATGAAGAATAAATCTTCACTGCAGGCGTGGCCGGTGAAGAAGTAACGATCATAGAAGCGCCGATCGCTGGTTATCACATGGGCGATGGGTTCATGGGTCTGATGGATGAGGAAATCGTCGGCGGGACTCAACATGGTGTACTCATCTCCTCGACTAGTCGTTACGTAACAGCATGCAGCCGGCGGGAATGCCGCCGCCGCTAGAAACCACCGCGACCCGCGCATTCGCGACTTGACGCGCCCCTGCCTGGTGGCGCAACTGCGTGACCGCTTCCAGCACATTGCCGTAGCCATTGCTGCGTCCAGCGGCCAATTGGCCACCATGGGGATTGAGCGGCAATGCGCCGCCGGGGCCGATGCGCGCGCCGTCGGCGATGAATTGTGCCGCTTCACCCGGCGCGCAGAAGCCCAGGCCTTCCAGCCACGAGAAAACGTTGAAGGTGAAACCGTCGTATAGCAGCGCGACGTCGACATCGCTCGCGCGCATAGCGGTGCGCGACCACAAATGGGCAGCCGGTCCGAACACATTGCGTTGCTGACTGAGCGGGCCCTGGTCCCAGGACTGATGTTCGGTGATATGACTGCCGACCGCTTCGACCGAGATCGCGGGCTGGCGCAGATCGACACTCGCTCGACGAGATGAAATCACCACCGCCATGGCGCCGTCGCAAGGCACGTCGCAATCATAGAGGCCGAAAGGCCAGGCGATCATGCGCGCGCCAAGATAGTCATCGAGCGACAGCGGTGCCTGGTAGAGGGCGAGCGGATTGCGTGCCGCATGTTGCCGCGCGGCGATCGCGATGCTGGCCAGTGCTTCGCGTTTGACGCCGAAGCGATGCAGATAGTGCGAAGCGTAGAGAGCAATCCAATTGGCCGGTGAGGCCGCGCCATAGGGCAGTTGCCAGGCCAGTTCGCCGGTAATGCGCCCGCTCTGGCGCGCGAGTGCCGACGGGCGCTGCGCCTGGGCAAAGCTCGTGAAGCACAGCACGTGACGACACAGGCCGGCCGCGACCGCCAACATGGCCGTCTGCAGATTGCCGGTCTGGCCAGCGACTTCGTGCGCGCCGCAATGCCACAGTGGTTGAATGCCGAGCGCGGCTTCGAGCATGCGCACGCCGCCTTGCGAGATGCCGGGCAGACCATCGCTGCCGGGATAGGCACACAGGCCATCGATATCGGCGATACAAAGTCCCGCATCGTCGAGTGCGGCACGACAGGCGTCGATGGTGAGCGCGGCCGCGCCTCGCTCGAGTTTGCGGCCGAGAGCCGATTGTCCGATGCCGGTGATAGCGACGCGGTCTTCATATTTATCGACGCGCGTCACAGCCGGTGGCACACGGCGTGGCAGCGGCAGTGGATCGGCGACCGCTACGCGTGCCGCCGACGGGCGCGGCGCGAAGCATGGCAACCAGATGTCCTCATGTTGGATAAAGCGCACTTCGACGGCGAGGCCGAGATAGTCGTCCGCCGTGGGGCAATCAATCAGATTGGTGGTGAGGCGCACGGCAGGCGCGGCATCGAGTTCGACGATCGCGACCACATAGGGCGGTGTATGACCGGGCAGCCAGGCGTGATGATTGGTGCTGGCCGCCACCACCGTCGCCGTGCCCGCCACCGCGCGTGGCACCGGCGACGCAAAACATTGCGGACAGAGCGGGACTGCGGGATGCAGATAACAGGCACAGGTTTCGCACCAGGCAATGCTCAGTATGTGGTCGGCGCCAGTGGTCCAGAAGCTGGCGCCGGGTCCGGCGAGGGAAGGCAGTTCGCGCATCATCAAGTGGGTAAGCATTCAGACAGTGGCGACGCGCGCTGGATGACTGCGGTATCCACGCGCGGCGTTCAATCGACCTTGAGGGCGCTGATACGCGCCATGATGGCGATCGCCTCATCGACCATGGCGGGAATGAAAGT
>JAYWAC010000089.1:0-2370 GCA_043782755.1 Pseudomonadota bacterium
CCACGCTGCGCGACACCGAGGCCCAGACCAAGCTCGCAACCTATTCGCTCAAGCTCTACCAGGACCTCGAAGCTGAGACCGGCCAGGCCACGGGCTTCATCCGCTGCGGCTCGGTGCAGCTCGCCATGAACGACGATAAGGTCGAGGAAATGCGCCGTGGTTGTGCGATGGCGCGCACCTACGGCGTCGAGAACCACGAGATCACGCCGGCCGAAGTGCGCGATCTGTTTCCGCTCGCCTATGTCGACGATCTCGTGGCCGGCTTCCATTTTCCCAACGATGGCCGCGTCAACCCGGCCGATGTTGCCCAGGCCCTGGCCAAGGGTGCTCGCCAGCTCGGCGTGAAAATCATCGAGAACTGCCTCGTGACCGGCCTCATCACCGAGCGCGGCCGCGTGGTGGGCGTGCGCACCGAACACGGCGAGTGTCGCGCCGAGGTGGTGGTGCTATGCCCCGGCATGTGGGGCCGCGATCTGGGCCTCATGACCGGCATCGCCCTGCCGCTGCAGGCGGCCGAGCATTACTATCTGATCTCCGAGCCCATCGCCGGCCTGCATAACAAGCTGCCGATACTGCGCGACCCGGGCCGCGCCGCCTACGCCCGTGAGGAAGCCGGCAAGATCATGCTCGGCTTCTTCGAGCCGGTAGCCGCACCCTGGGGCGTGGACGGCATTTCCAAGGATTTCTGCTTCGACGAGATCCAACCCGACTGGGAACGCATGGAGCCCTATATCGAACGCGCCATGCAGCGTCTGCCCATTCTGCTCGAGACCGGCATCCGTCAGTTCTTCTGCGGACCGGAGTCCTTCACCCCCGATCACAATTACCTGATGGGACGCGCGCCCTACATCGACAAGCTGTTCGTCGCCTGCGGCTTCAATTCGCTTGGCATCCTGTCGGGCGGCGGTGCCGGTCATGTGATGGCGCAGTGGATCAACGACGGCATCCAGCCCATGGATATCTGGGATGTCGATGTACGGCGTATCCAGCCGAGTCACAACAACAAGAACTTCGTGGTCGCGCGCACCGTCGAGTCGCTCGGCATCGGTTATCAGATGCACTGGCCGAACCGTCAATGGGAAACCGCGCGCAACGTCAAGCAGTCGGTGCTGCACGATCGCGTCAAAGCGGCCGGCGCCTGCTTCGGCGAATCGGCTGGCTGGGAACGGCCGAACTGGTATGCGCGCGCCGGCCAGGCGCCGATCTACGACTATAGTTTCGGTCGCCAGAACTGGTTCGAGAACAACGCCGCCGAGCATCGCGCGGTGCGCGAAGCTGTAGGCGTATTCGAGCAGTCGTCCTTCGGCAAGATCCTCGTGCAGGGCCGCGATGCCGAACGCGTGTTGAACCACATCGCGACCGCCGACATGTCGGTAGCCGTGGGGCGTGTGGTCTATACCCACTTCTTGAACAAACGCGGTGGCGTCGAAGCCGACATCACCATCTCGCGTCTCGCGCAAGACAAATATCTGATCCTGACACCGGCTTTCACCTGCACCCATATCATGGCCTGGCTGCACGATCACACGCCGCACGACGCGTTCTGCGTGGTCACCGACATGAGCAGTGCATGGGCGATGTTGAACCTGCAAGGCCCGCATTCGCGCGCGCTGTTGGCGGCGATTTCAAGCGCGAAGTTCGACCATGAAGTCTTTCCCTATGCGACCTGGCAGAACATCGAAATCGGTTTCCAGTCGGCACTCTGCATGCGCCTGTCCTATAGCGGCGAACTCGGCTACGAGCTCTATATTCCGACCGAGATGGCGCTGCCGGTGTATGACCAGTTGATCGCCGCCGGCGCTGATTTCGGTCTTGCCCATTGCGGCTATCACACCTTGAACACCTTGCGCGCGGAAAAGGCCTATCGCGAATGGGCCCACGACATGGGTCCGCTGGACAGTCTGCTGGACGCGGGTCTCGGGTTCACCTGCGCGTGGCACAAGGCCGGCGGTTTCATCGGTCGCGACGCGCTGCTTGCGCAACGTGATGCCGGCCCGCTCAAGCGCCGACTGGTGCAATTTCTGCTCGACGATCCGGCGCCGGTGCTGGTACATAACGAACCGATCCTGCGCGATGGCGTGCGCATGGGCCATACGACCTCGGCCGGCTATGGCCATACGCTGGGCGCGAGCGTGGCGCTGGGCTATCTCGAATGCGAAGACGGTGTCACGCCCGACTACGTGGCGGCGGGTACTTATCGTATCGAACAAGCCAATCGCGTTTACAGCGCGCGTGCATCATTGAAGCCGATGTACGATGCGAAGAATGTGCGCTTGCTGGGCTAGGGGCACGACCACTATCTCTCTCTCCCCCCTGTGGGTCCGACTTCAGTCGGACATTCAGTCCGGAGCACATGCAGTGCCCTCTGAT
>JAYWAC010000090.1:0-16677 GCA_043782755.1 Pseudomonadota bacterium
GCATGCTAGAGGCCGCCGAAGGCCTGCCGATTAATCTCGGCTTTCTCGGCAAAGGCAATGCGAGTCTGCCGAATGCTTTGGAAGAACAGATCACGGCCGGCGCCATCGGTCTCAAGCTGCACGAGGACTGGGGCACGACGCCGGCCGCCATCGACAATTGTCTGTCGGTTGCCGACGCGCACGATGTGCAGGTTGCGATCCACACCGACACCTTGAATGAATCGGGCTTCGTCGAACACACGGTCGCGGCCTTCAAAGGTCGCGCCATTCACACCTATCACACCGAGGGTGCGGGCGGCGGTCATGCGCCGGACATCATCAAGGTCTGCGCGGAAGCGAATGTCTTGCCGTCGAGCACCAATCCGACCCGACCTTACACCGTCAACACCATCGACGAGCATCTCGACATGTTGATGGTCTGCCATCATCTGTCGCCGTCGATCGCCGAAGATGTGCCTTCGCCGAATCGCGCATCCGGCGCGAGACCATCGCCGCCGAGGACATCCTGCACGACCTCGGCGCGTTCTCGATGATCTCTTCCGATTCGCAGGCCATGGGCCGGGTTGGCGAAGTGGTGACGCGCACCTGGCAGACCGCGCACAAGATGAAAACGCAGCGCGGTGCGCTGTCGGGCGATCCCGCGCGCCATGACAACGGCCGCGTGAAACGCTACATCGCCAAGATCTGTATCAACCCAGCCATCACTCACGGCATCGCCCACGAAGTCGGCAGTATCGCGGTCGGCAAGCTGGCCGATATCGTGTTGTGGAAGCCGGCCTTCTTCGGCGCCAAGCCCAGTCTCATCATCAAAGGCGGCATGATCGTCGCAGCGCCGATGGGCGACGCTAATGCCTCGATCCCGACGCCGCAGCCGGTCTATTTTCGGCCGATGTTCGGTGCCTACGGTGGCGCGCTCGGTGCGACCTCCATGACTTTTATTTCCCAGGCTGCAGCTGCGGCCGGTGTGTCCGCCAGCCTCGGCTTGCGACGTTTGATCGGTGTGGTCGCCAACACCCGCCGTATCGGCAAGGCCGACATGGTCTTGAACGATGCACGCCCGCACATCGAGGTCGACAGCCAGACCTACGAAGTGCGCGCCGACGGCGAGCTTCTGACCTGCGAACCGGCAACTGTGCTGCCGCTGGCGCAGCGTTATTTTTTGTTTTGATGCGAGACGTTTTTGATGCAACGTTTGATACAAAAACTGCACGGTCCGATTGCGCCCAGCCAGGATTCACTCACGCTGCCGTTTGAACAACGCCAGAAGAGCCGCCAGCGTGTGATCCTCGACAGTGGCCGCGAAGCGGCGCTGGTGTTGCCGCCCGGCACGGTGTTGCGCGACGGCGATCTCTTGCGTGGCGAGGATCAGTCGGTGGTGCGCGTGCAGGCCGCGCCCGAACCGGTCGTGACCGCACGCACGACTGATCCCTTACGCCTCGCGCGTGCCTGTTATCACCTTGGCAATCGCCATGTCGCGATCGCCATCGGACCGGGCTGGGTGCGTTGCCTGCGCGATCACGTGCTGGCCGACATGCTGGTGCAGCTCGGTCTCGCGGTCATTGAAGAATCGGTGGTGTTCGAACCGGAGAGCGGCGCCTACGCCGGCACCGCCCTCGGCGGGCATCACGGTCACGCCCATTGAACAGCGGCGCGACGACGCTCATGCGCTGTCTGCAACTCGCGAGTCCGAGTCTGCCTATCGGTGCTTATGCCTATTCACAAGGCCTCGAGATGGCGGTTGAGCTGGGCTGGGTAACGAGCGCTGACGAACTCGATGGCTGGCTGCGCTCTCAGATCGAGCACAGCATCGCTTGCGTTGATATTCCCGTGCTGGCGCGTCTCTATGATGCTGCGGCGAGCAGCGATGAAACGGCATTGAAACACTGGAGCACGCAGCTGATTGCCCAGCGCGAAACACGCGAACTGCGCGCCGATGATGGCGATCGCGGACTCGCGTTGGCGCGCCTGTTGCGCGATCTCGGCATTGCCCATTTACCCCTGCCCGAGCGGCGCGCCTTGCCGCTCGCCACCAGTTTCGCCTGCGCGGCCCTGCATTGGCGCATTCCACGCGTAGCGGCCGCCGAAGCCTATGCCTGGGCCTGGCTGGAAGGTCAGGTGTTGGCGGGGGTGAAATTGATACCGCTAGGCCAGGTTGCTGGCCAGCGTCTGCTCTGTGCGCTTGCCGAGCCGCTCGCGGCTGCGGTCGAAAGCGGTCTGACGCTCGCCGACGAAGATATCGGCGGCAGTCTGCCGGCACTCGCGATGGCGAGCGCTCTCCACGAAACCCAATACACGCGCCTGTTCCGCTCTTGAGCAGCGGCACGCGCGTATGTCATCGCTTAAGGATGTGTGCATGTTGAATCCCCAACCACGCAACAAACCCGTGCTGCGCGTCGGTATCGGCGGGCCGGTAGGCTCGGGCAAGACCGCGCTCATGGATGCGCTGTGCAAACGCCTGCGCGATCACTATCAAATTGCCGCCGTCACCAACGACATCTACACCCGCGAGGACGCCGAGTTTCTGATCAGAAGCGAGGCGCTGACACCCGATCGCATCATCGGCGTTGAAACCGGTGGCTGTCCGCACACCGCGATTCGCGAGGATGCGTCGATGAACCTCGCCGCGATTGATGACTTATGTGCACGCTTTCCTGATCTCGATCTCGTGCTGGTCGAAAGCGGTGGCGACAACCTCGCGGCGACCTTCAGTCCGGAGCTTGCCGATCTCACCATCTATGTCATCGATGTCGCCGAAGGCGAGAAGATTCCACGCAAGGGCGGACCGGGTATCACGCGTTCCGACCTGCTGGTGATCAACAAGATCGATCTCGCGCCGTATGTCGGCGCTTCGCTGGCAGTGATGGAAAACGATACCAAACGCATGCGCGGCGCGCGTCCCTATGTGTTTACCAACCTGCGCGAAGGCACCGGACTCGAAACCATTGCCGAGTTCATCATTCGCGAGGGGATATTGAATTGAAGACTTTGTTTGAAACTACGCGCCTCACGGCGTTGATCGCAGCGGGCTGTGTCGCTCTCACGCTTGCCGGCTGCGCGGAAGTGACCTTCAAACGCGGCGCCGGTCCGGGCGAAATGCAGGCCACCGAACAGGGCTGCCGTGAAAAGACCGCTGACGTCGAAGCCTACAAGGCCTGTCTACATGCGGCCGGCTTCATCTATGCGAAGCCGAGCGGTGACACTGCACTGTTCGCCGAGCAGGAGGAAGTGAGTGGTGAACCGGTTGCGGCTGCGCCGGCAATAGACGCACACAGCGAGACAGCGGCAGTCACGACCACCACCAGCGATACAGCTGCCACTGTCAGCGTAGAACTCTCGGGTCGCGCTGGTGAGTCCCTGCCGCAGGCAGCAAAACCCAGGGCCAATGTCCCGACCGACCCGCTTAAGAAAGTGACGGTCGCGAGCTGGTGGAAACTCGGTGGCACGGCAGGTGGACTGGAAGCCGATCAGGCAAGTTGTGGGGATACGCTAGGCGATACTCACCGCGTGGCGGCGAATGCCAAGCTGGTGACGGTCGGCATGCTGCGATGTTTGAAGGGCAAGGGTTGGTTTGCGGTCGGGCGCTGAGCTGAGCCGTTCACCGTGGTGTCGATGACAAGCGATGAGTCGCCGCAGGCGCCAGCGACAAACGACAGTCGGTGCCGGACGCCGAGATCAGACTGTAGTCAGTCACTTCAAACGCTTGCCGCGATTGTTATTGCTGCTTGAACCGCTTTTCTCGTACAGACCGAAAGTAGTCATATCGCTATTCCATGACCAGGGAGTCGCTCTCATTTTCGAATGGCGCGCCGTCAGGGCGGAGCAATATCCCTACGAAGATGGCATGGCATGGATCGCGCCCTGGGCCGCGAGCCATGCGCCGCTCGCCGCGACGATGGCCTGCAACAGCGCCGCGCGTTCGCGTCCGAGGCCGATATGGTTGCCCTCCAGCACGATGCGCTGCTTGGGCTCCGGCACCGCACGCCACAGATTGTCACGCGCAGTAAGGCTGACCAAGTGATCTCCGCTACCCTCCAAGACCAGAAATTGCCCGCGTAAGTGCGGCAGATGAAGGAGCGGCTCACAAGCGGCAAAGCGGCGTGCCAGCCACGGCGCGAGTAGGCCGCGCAACCAGCTCGGGCCAAGGCGAGGATCGCTTTCGATCAGCGCCGCCAGCGGCGCACCGCCATAGGCCAGGATCAGCCAGGCGCTGGGCGCCGCCATTCGCTGGGCGAGTTCCTCGGCGGCCGGCACGGCTTGCGCACCTAGCGAAAAGCCGAGCAGACTTAAGCGTGCGCTATCGGCGAAGGCCTGCGTGGCCAGCCAATGCTGCATGGTCGCGATCTGTGCCGGCACGAGGTTAATCGTGCGGACCAGACTCGCGCCCTTCAACCACACGCGTAAGCCATGGGCATTCCTGATCGCGCTCGGCCAATGGTAGATGACCACGACGTTGTCGCCCGGCGCGCCTAGCGTGGCCAACAGCCGCTCGTCGCTGCGACGTCCGCCAACGATGGTGACCACGGGTTTATGACCCTCGGCCATCGGACGACTGACATCGAAATCGATGTCGCCGAGTTGCGGGTCACGGATCTGCCAACGCTCCAGCAAACGATCTTGCACGTGTAAGGCAGACAGGCGCAGCGCCGAGACCATGAGCCTCGGTGCGGGCAAAGGCTCGTTGTCAGCAGACCAAAACCATGCGCCCACCACTACCAGCAGTGCACCGCACGCGAGGCTAACGAAGCATGTTCGCTTGACTGTCCTCGCGGTCTGTTTGCCGTCAGGCATGTGCCCACACCTCATGATCTCGAGCCAGGTCGATTCGAGCAGTGCGGCTGGGATTGATTCCCCGGACGCGAGTGATTCGAGGGCACAAAAAACCCTCGCTCCGCAGCGACGGAGCGAGGGTTCGATGGCACGCCAACACCCCGGCCGCAGCCGGCACGAACACTCAGCTATGCAGCGCTTTCAACACGCTATCCAGACTCTGCTTCGCATCGCCAAACAACATGCGCGTGTTCTCTTTGAAGAACAGCGGATTGTCGACGCCCGCATAACCGCTGGCCATGCTGCGTTTCATGACGATGGCAGTCTGCGCCTTCCACACTTCCAGCACCGGCATGCCGGCAATGGGGCTGTTGGGCTCATCCTGCGCGGAGGGATTGACGATGTCATTGGCGCCGATCACGAGCACCACATCGGTGGACGGGAAGTCTTGGTTGATCTCGTCCATCTCCATCACGATGTCATAGGGCACACGCGCCTCGGCCAGCAGCACGTTCATGTGTCCCGGCATGCGGCCCGCCACCGGATGGATGGCGAAGCGCACGGTCTTGCCACGCTCACGCAACTTCTTAGTGATCTCGTAGACCGTGTTCTGCGCCTGCGCAACGGCCATGCCGTAGCCCGGCACGATGACGACGCTCGACGCTTCGCGCAGCAGCTCGGCGGTTTCTTCCGGGCTGAGCGGATTGACTTCGCCTTCAATGGCGGCCACCGGTCCACCGCCACTCGAGGTCCCGAAACCGCCCGCGATCACCGCCAGAAACTGACGGTTCATGGCGCGGCACATGATGTAGGACAGAATCGCGCCGCTGGAACCGACCAGCGCACCCGTCACGATCAAGAGATCGTTCGACAGCATGAAGCCGGTAGCCGCCGCCGCCCAGCCGGAATAGCTGTTCAGCATCGACACCACGACCGGCATGTCCGCGCCGCCGATAGCCATCACCATGTGCACGCCGAAGCCGAAGGCGATCAAGGTCATGACGATCAGCGGCAACGCGCCACCACCGTGAATGAAGCTTGAGCCTAACCACACACAGGCCAGGGCCAGGCCGAGGTTAAGCCAGTGGCGGCCCGGTAGCGTGAGCGGCTTGCCGTCGATTTTGCCGCGCAGCTTGCCGAAAGCGATGACCGAACCGGTGAAGGTCACCGCACCAATAAGCACACCGAGATAGATCTCGACTTCATGGATGGTCTTCTCGGCGCCTTCCATGTCGCCAGTGCCGCTCACATAAGTGGCATAACCGATCAGCACGGCGGCCAGACCGACGAAGCTGTGCAGCATCGCGACCAGTTCCGGCATTTCGGTCATCTGCACACGCTTGGCGGCATAGAAGCCGATGCTGCCGCCGATCAACATGACCAGCATCAGGATGGCCATGCCACCACCGGTGACCTGCGGGCCAAGGATGGTGGCAAGGATCGCAATCAACATGCCGCTCATGCCATAGGCATTGCCGCGGCGCGCAGTTTCAGGGTTACTGAGACCGCCTAAGCTCAGGATGAAGAGCACGGCGGCAATGATGTAACTCGCGGTAACGATTCCGGTTCCCATGGCTGCCTCTACTTCTGGAACATGCGCAACATGCGCTGGGTGACCAGGAAGCCACCGACAATATTGATGGTCGCGAGCAGAATCGCGGCCGCCGCCAATACTTTGATGATGAAACCCGTGGTCGAGATCTGCAGCAAGGCACCGATGACGATGATGCCGCTAATCGCATTGGTCACGCTCATGAGTGGCGTATGCAGCGCCGGCGTGACGTTCCAGATCACTTGGTAGCCGACGAAAACAGCCAGCACGAACACCGTGAAGTGTGACATGAAGGCCGCCGGTGCCACGCTGCCGAGACTCCATAGCGCTAACGCACCGACAGCCATCACGGCGAGGGTGCGAAGCGGGTTGGCCGCCGGCCCTGTGTGGCCATGACCATGCGCCTTGGGCGGCGGTGTGGCGGCCGTCGGTTTCTTGGGCGCAGCCGACAAGGTCGGTGGCGGTGGCGGCCAGGTGATCGCGCCTTCCTTGATGACAGTCGCGCCACGGATCGCTTCGTCTTCCATATTGATGACGATATTGCCGTCCTTGGCCGGCGATAGTTCGGTCAGCATGTGACGCAGATTGGTCGCGTAGAGCTGGCTGGACTGCGTCGCGAGACGGCTCGGCAGATCGGCATAGCCGATGATCGAGACGCCATGGCGCACGGCGATTTCACCGGGCACCGTCAGTTCGCAATTACCACCCTGCTCCGATGCGAGATCGACGATGACGCTGCCGTTGCGCATGCTCGCCACCATCTCGGCGGTGATGAGTTTGGGCGCCGGCTTGCCGGGGATCAGCGCGGTGGTGACGATGATGTCCACTTCGCGCGCCTGTTCGGCGAACAAGGCCATCTCGGCCTTGATGAACTCATCTGACATGGTCTTGGCGTAACCGCCGCTGCCACCACCCTCTTCCTTGAAGTCGAGTTCGAGGAACTCGGCGTCCATGGAATGGACCTGTTCCTTCACTTCGAGACGGGTGTCGAAGGCGCGCACGATGGCGCCCATGCTCTTGGCTGTGCCGATGGCGGCCAGACCCGCGACACCGGCGCCGATGATCAACACCTTGGCCGGCTGCACCTTGCCCGCCGCCGTGATCTGGCCGGTGAAGAAGCGGCCGAATACACCCGCTGCTTCGACGATGGCGCGATAGCCGGCGATGTTGGCCATCGAGCTCAAGGCGTCCATCTTCTGCGCACGGGAGATGCGCGGCACGCTGTCCATCGCCAACACATTAGCGCCAGTCGCGGCGAGCTTTTCCATGAGGTCGGGATGCTGTCCTGGCCAGATGAAGGAGATCAGGGTCTGACCGGCACGCAATAAATCCGCTTCGTGACAGCCAAGGGTGGGATGCGCTTCCGGCGCACGCACCTTGAAGATGATGTCAGCGCCGCTCCACAACGCGCGGGTATCGGCAACGACACTCGCGCCCGCTTCCACATAGGCTTCATCGGCATAGTTCGCGGCAGCACCGGCACCGGCTTCGACACAGACTTCGAAGCCGAGTTTGATGACCTGTTTGACGACATCGGGCGTGGTCGCGACCCGGCGTTCGCCCGCGTGCACTTCGCGTGGCACGGCGATTTTCATCTGCGCACTCCTCTTTATTGTTTATTGTTCAACGGCACTCAAAGCGGCGCGATAGGCGCCGTACGCTGTGGCACCGGCATGCCGACTAATATGGTCGGAATGCATAGTGAGCCGCAATAGGGGCAATGAGTCTTAGGTGGCGCGGCTCACCGCTGTCCGCGCCGCTGCGTTATATTCGGTCAATCCAAGTCCCCGACGCGAGGAGCGCCAGCATGTCCGAACAACCGCCCGAGGTTTTCACCAGCACCGAACAATTGCAGCGCTATATCGGCGCACCGATGGAGCTTGCGGTGCGTAAAGCCATACCGCGTCTCGACCGTCATTGTCGGGCCTTCATTGCGCGCTCGCCCTTCATCTCCATCGGCACCGCCGCAGCCAATGGTCGCGCCGACGTCTCGCCTCGCGGCGACGCCCCAGGCTTCGTGCAGGTGTTGGACGATAACACCTTGTTCATTCCCGATCGCCCCGGCAATAACCGCATGGACACCATGCTGAACATCATCGAGAACCCGCATGTTGGGCTGCTCTTTATGGTGCCAGGCTTCGAAGACCTGCTACGGGTCAATGGTCGTGCCCAGATAGTGAGCGACGAAGACCTGCTGAACCAGGCGACGGTTAAGGGCAAGACGCCCAAGGTCGGCATACGCATCACGGTCGATGAAGCCTATCTGCATTGCGCCAAGGCCGTGAAGCGCTCGCGGCTGTGGGACGAAGACAGTCGTCAAGACCGCAAGGCACTGCCGTCGCTAGGCAAGATGATCCTCGAGCAGACCGCCACGCCGGAAGCGCCGCCCAGTGCAGAGGTGGTCCATCAGGTGGATGAGTTGATTGAAGAGAATTATCGGACGGGCTTGTATTGAGCGCGGCGCGCCGTTGTAGGTGCGAATTCATTCGCACATTGAAACCGCAACGCCGCGCTGATCTCTGCAGTGAATGTGCGAATTCATTTGCACCTACAGGGCAGGATGCAATATCCGCTACGGCACACCGTGGTCATCAAACCGGCCATGCCGGCCACGGCCCTCACTGAAACGCGCGGCGCCCGCTATACCTTCTGCTTTCAGCACCTCCTTGCTGTTCAGCCATTCGGCCTGTAAGGCGTCGGCCTCGGACAGTCCGTGCTGTAGAAACACCGAACGTCGATCCGCCCGCACGCATAACTGCGGGAAACCTGCGATGTCGGCGGCCAGCGCTTCCGCTGCGGCGCGCGAGCTGCCATCAGGCACGACTCGTTCGCAGGCGCCGATACGCAGCGCTTCCTCCGCCGTCACCTTGCGCCCGGTGAGGATGATGTCCAGCGCGCGGCCTTCGCCGACCAGGCGCGGCAGGCGTACGGTGCCGCCGTCGATGAGGGGCACGCCCCAACGCCGGCAATACACGCCGAAATAGGCGCTCTCCTCCATCACTCGCAGGTCGCACCACAGCGCCAGTTCAAAGCCACCCGCGACGGCGGGGCCGGCCACCGCCGCGATGACGGGTTTGGACAAAGCCAGTCGGCTCGGGCCCATCGGGCCGCGCGGCGCGGCGCGGCCGTCGCTGGGAAAATCGAACTCGGCGAGCGGGTCGTCACGGCCGACCAGGGCGGTCGCCTCTTTCAGATCCCAGCCCGCGCAGAATGCACCACCCTCACCCCACAACACCGCGACGCTGGCGTCGGGGTCGGCATCGAAGGCCAGAAAAGCAGCGGTCAGAGCCTCGGCGCTGGCCGGGTCCATCGCGTTGCGCGCCTCGGCGCGGCTATGAATCACGGTCGTCACCGCGCCGTTCTTTTCCACTCTCACCGTCATTGTGCTGGCTCCCGTTGGGCGACCGCGAGGGCGTGGCCGCAGTTCGAATAAGCTTCCTCGCGCAACACCATGTCATGCCAACGGTGCTGCTCGAAATCAAAACAGGGCCGACCAAGCGGTGGCAGTTCGACATAAGCCAACACGGCACGCTGATCGAATTGCTGATAGACGAACTGGTTGAAGGCCAGCGTGTATTTCGCACGCGGAATGGTCGCGATGTAGCGCGGCACCAACGCCGCCAGGGCCAGCGGATAACGGCCGTTGGCGGCGCGATAGAGATCGATGGCCTGGATGAGGCGCGTCGCGCGCTGGCGTGCGAGGTGATTGTTGATATTGATGGTGGCCATGATGGCCACCACAGTCAGGCTGAACAGCAGCGCCAGACGCACCGTCGGCCAGGCATCGCGCCGCACCTTGATCAGCAACAAAGCCTTGGGCAACAACCAACCAGACACCGTCACCAGCAACAGCGCGGCGAGCAGACCTTGCCCGAGCAGCAGGGCATCGGTGACAAACAACAGTAGCGCAATGAAGGTGCTCAGCCGCCGCCACCAGGGTCGCGGCACATTCGACTTGGCAAGCAAGCCCGAAGCGACGGTACGCGACATCGGGGGTGACATGGCTCAGCGAGTCACTTTGCCCGTCGCGCCTTCGACCTCGAAGCGATGACTGAACTGCCGACCTTTGGAGTCGGTGATTTCGGCGGTCATGGTGCCGCCGGTACGCGGTTTGAAGAAGAAACGGAAACTCGGGTCTTCGCTGATCGAAATATCGGTCTCGGCGGTGAGAATGTCCTCGCCGTTGAATTTGAGCGCCACCTTGGTGACATACTCGGCCGGCAGATAGGCCCGCGTACGCTGGTCGAGTTGCATGCCCGTGATGTTGGGGTGGCTGATCAACAGCTGGCCGAGCGCGACGTCGCTGTCGGCCTCGGTACTCTGGGCGTGAAATTTCATCTCGCCGATATGCGCGCGCGCCGCTTTCAGTTCAAGGAAGGGCGGCGGTGCGGAACAACCGCCGCTAGCGCGGGTATAGCCAGTGTCCATGTAGAGCTTGCCGTCGTTGGTCTCGGCCACCACACGCACGTTAGTGTATTGGTTGATGCGTAGACGCATGGCGAGATCGGCCTTGCCCATGGCGGGGGTCAGCTCGAATTTGGCGGCCAGGGGTTTGGGGTTGCGGTCGATGAAGATATAGAGCGTGCGAATGTAGCGTGCGGCGGTCTGGGGAATCTTGGCGTTGACGCTGATCGGCACCACGCCGGCATCCTCGGCGCGGCCCGGGATACGCAGTTCGATAAAGTCCTTCCCCTCGACGATGTCCCTCTCGCCAAAGTACTGCGGGCGCAGCAGGGCGGCCCACACGTCGATCTCCGACTCCTCTGCGGCTCGGCAACCGTTGCCGAAGCCCACGAGCAGGACCATCGCGCACAACATCCTTAAGACTCTCGCACGCATGCTCGAACTCCCCGAGACCGAGCGGGTAGTGTATAGCCTAGGAAGGCGGTCGCCAGGCTGGCTCACCGGGCTTGCCGAGAGCGGCTTGCCCGCTCGTTGGCACCCATAACGAGTGGCGCATGCGCACCGCCGCCTCGCGTCCGCTGTAATAGCCTGACAGGCTGCCACACTCCTCGAAGCCGAGGCCGCGATAAAAGGCCCGCGCGTCGCGATTGCCAGCCCGCACCTCAAGCTCGAGCGTGCCGATGCCCGCGACCAGGGCAGTCGTCTCAAGCCAGGCCAGCAAGGCTCGGCCGACGCCAGCGCGACGCCGCTCCGGGACCACGGCCAGCAGCAATAGGTGGGCTTCCTCGTCCAGGTACTTCATGAGCGCGAAGCCAATCACCCGCTGGCCGTCGACTGCCACCAGGCCATTGGTGGCGCGATCGCGCAGACTCGCGCTCAAACGCTGGGGTGTCCACGACCAGCCAAGACCGGTCTCGATGAGGTCGCGACTGAGGACTGCCATAGCTCGCGCGTCGCCCCGGCGCGCCAGCCGTATGCACAATGTCGACATGCGCCCTCCCGCCGCCACGGTCCGTCCCCGAATGTGTGGCATCCCCGCCGTCAAGTCAAAGCGCCGCTGCATGAGCGCGATACTTGTCGTCGAGCAAAGTCCGGTTATGCTCTTGTGCCCGGGCAGCGATGACCGCTACCCGAGGCCCGATTCGGGTCAGCGAAGAGTGACGCAGCTCAGCCCATGAAATATCGCGGCCGACAAAAATCTCAGTTAATCCAAATTCGAGAACTGCGCCAACTAATCTTTATAAATCAAAATTTTAAAGATTATTTCTAATATATTTATAAAAAATATAAGTGCTCAGCCCCCCATTTTCGGGGGAGCATTTGCCCGCCAACTGATCTAATCTGTACCCAGGCAGCATTGACCCGAGTCGCATGACTCGGCGAGAGATCCGCCACGACGGTCCCCAACGCAACACCCGTCGGAAACGAAAAGCCCGGCCTTGTGCCGGGCTTTTTTTTGCCTCGCGATCCGTGCTCGCTAAGATCGGGGCGGCGCATGACGCGGGCTATACTCCGGCTACTCTTGCTGCGAGTTCTTGCGATGCTACAAGCCGAACAAATCACCTTGGGTCGTCAGCTGCTCGATTACATCGACACGCGCAGCACGGCGATGGCGCCCGAGCTCTATCGTCAGCCGGTGCACGAATACGTAAGCGCGGCAGTCGCTGCGCAAGAACAACGCAAACTTTTTCGCACACTGCCGATGTGCGTGGGCTTAAGTGATCTGTTGCCGCAAGCAGGCAGTTATCAGACTCACGACTTAAGTGGGCTGCCGATTCTGCTGACGCGTAACGAGCAGGGTAAGGTGCAGGCCTTTCTGAATGTCTGTCGCCATCGCGGCGCGCGTGTCGCCGAGGCCTGTGGCACGTCACGAGCCTTCACCTGTCCTTATCATGCCTGGTCCTATGACATGAATGGTCGTCTCAAGGCACGACCCGCCGACAGTGCCTTCGATGGCGCGCCGCAGGACGGCTTGGGACTCACGCGCCTCGCCGCCGAAGAGCGCGACGGTTTGATCTGGGTGATGCCACGGGCGAACACGCCCCTCGATCTCGATGCACATCTCGGTAGCCTGAACACGGAACTCGCGAACTTCGAGCTGACCGGCTTTCACCACTACGAGACCCGCAAGCTGACGCGACGCATGAACTGGAAGCTGCTGCTCGACACCTTCCTCGAGTCCTATCACTTCTGCGTGCTGCACAAGGATTCGATCTGCTCGATCTTCCATGACAACCTCGGCGCCTTCGATCATTGGGGCCCGCATTTCCGGCTGGTGAGTCCGCGCAAGAGTATTGCGCAGATTCGCGAACAGACCGCGCCACACTGGAATCTGCTGCCGCACATCGTCAGCATCTACGTGTTGTTCCCCAATACGGTGCTGGTCTGGCAGCTCGATCATGTCGAGCTGTGGCAGATCTATCCGGGCGTGAGTCCCGACGAGTCAGTGACTTTGCTATCGCTCTATACGCCGGAACCGACGCTGACCGATAGCGCGCGGCGGCATTGGGACAAGAACATGGATCTCGTGGTGCATGTAGTCGAGAAGGAGGACTTCCCAGTCGGCGAAGGCATACAGCACGGCTTTCACAGCGGTGCCCAGGATCACATCCTGTTCGGCCGCAATGAGCCGGGACTCATCCACTTTCACCGCAGCGTGAGCGCCGCGCTGAGGGACTGAAACCCAGCGCTAGTCAGGCGGCGCCGACCGCCTGCGAGCGCTTCTCGTCGCGGTTCGAGGCCGATGTCGCCCAGGCGGACTCAGGCTTCGCCTTTGAACACCTTCTCCATGTACTGCTCGATGCTCAACAACCCGCCTTCGGATTCGTGCCGTCCCTGGTCCTGCGGCCGCAGCACCTCATGGAAGCCTTCGATGCGCTTCCACACGCAGAACGGCGTCGCGGTCTCGGGCCGCGGCACATAGCGCGACTGGCCGAGCTTCTGATAGCGATGAATGTAGCGTGGGCAATTCACCCAGGTCTGGGTAATCGCGACTCGCACCACCAGATCCGCTTCCTTGTATTCGGACAACAACGGATCGTTCGGCGTGATCGAGGCGCGACCCTGCAGGCGCATGCGGTTCGGCGTTTCAAAATCGATGAACAGAATACCAACCTCGGGATTGCCCGCAAGGTTGCCCATCGAAAAATACATGCCGTTACCGTCGTAGCTCGGAAAGGCAAGGGTCTGGTCATCGACTATCTTGATGAAGCCCGGGTCGCCGCCCTTGTAGGACACCGTCGGTCGTCCCTGATGATCGAGCGTCGAGAGGAAAAACATATCGCGCGTCGAGACGAATTGCTTGTCCATGTCGTCCAGCGCGGTCTTGAAAATGGCCTGCTCCATGAGGTCGGCCATCTTGCGCGTCTCGAATTTGTCCTGCAGGGCGCGATGCTCGTCGCCGTAGAAAGTGCTCATATGAATTTTCTCCCCTGTGAGTGCGTGAAATCCAGGTCAATGCTAGCAGGTTGGCGCGCGTGCGCAGCCCTAGCGTAACGTCCGGAAAAATGCGCGGATATCCTCGACCAGCAAGGCGGGTTCCTCGAGCGCCGCGAAGTGGCCACCGGAAGGTATCTCGGTCCAGCGCGTGATGTTGTACTGCCGCTCTGCCCAGGCGCGCTGGGGACGCGGCATGTCCTTGCACAAGGCGACCCCGCTAGGCGTGGCCTCATCGACATTGATACGCAACACTTCGGCATGTATGAACGACTCCTTCGAAGCCTAGATGACACGCACTGCCGCGCGTCGGCCCCGGCACTGGCAAGCGTGTCTATAATCCCGCCGCGCGGCCCTTACTATCGCCCAGGAGTTTAAAATCATGACCAGCGAGCCCGGCCTGTTTGAGACCATCTATTCTCTGCGTGCGATGCGCAGATTGAAAACCGACGCGGTGCCGATGAAGCTCATTGATCGCATCATCGAAGCCGGCATTCAGGCGCCGAGCGGCCAGAACTCGCAGCCCTGGGCCTTCGTAGTAGTGAGCAGTCCGGCCGCCAAGGAATTCTTCGGCACGCGTTACAACTTCTGGTTGCGGGAACGCTTCAAGACGCAACTCGCCCACCTGGATTTCAGTACGCCCGCCGGTCGCACCACCCAGGCCGCCCTACACCTCGCCGATCACATGCACGAGGCGCCAGTGTTGGTGATGGTGTGTGGCAAGCGCGACTGGCCCTTCGCGGTGGCGGCCGAAGCGCGCGTCGGCAAGGCACCGCCTTCTTACGGTTCGGTCTATCCCTGCGTGCAGAACATGTTGCTGGCCGCACGCGCGCTAGGCTTAGGCGCCAGCCTGACCACCATGCATCAGATGTTCGAGGACGAATTGCACGAGTACTTCGCCATTCCCGAGGACTACGGTGTAGTCGCAGTGATCCCGCTAGGCTGGCCGGACGGCCGTTTCGGTCCGGTGACACGCGAGCCGGTCGCGAGCAAGACCCATTACGAGCTTTGGGGAAGCGGCAAGCCCTGATGGTGAGTGACCGCCGCGCATTGCATCCGATGTGAACCGCGCCGATCTTCGACACCGAAGGTCGGCAGCCGATAGTCACCGCTGCGTGGTAGTGACTATCACGCCGGTCTCAGCGCTTGGCCAGCAAGTCGCGAATTTCGGTCAGAAGCTTCTCTTCCACGGACGGCTCCGGCGGCGCGGCGGCGGCCTCCGTTTCACGCATACGCTGCATGGTGTTCATGGCCTTGACCGCCATGAAGATCGCGAAAGCGACAATCAGAAAATCGAACACAGTCTGCAGGAAAGCGCCGTACTTGACCGCCACTGCGGCGGTCTCGCCCTGCGCGTCCTTGAGCACCAGCGCGAGGTCGTTGAAATTGACGCCGCCCATCAACATGCCGAGCGGCGGCGTGACCACGTCAGCAACAAACGACGACACGATCTTGCCGAACGCGCCGCCGACGATGATGCCGACGGCCATGTCCACCACATTGCCCTTGACGGCAAATTCCTTGAATTCACTTAACAGACTCATGATCCCTCCTCTTTAGTATTGTCGTATGTCCTTGGCGGTCACGACGCGATAGTCCACCGGACCGTATCGACCAGGAAAACCCCTACAGTCGACGCGTCCTTATTCCACCCGACGGGGGGACTGTCAACCCTGCGCGCATTCGCGCGCGCATAATTGCCGGTGTTGCCCTGCTGTGCTTACATGCGGATGATTCGACTTAAGGGGAGGCCAGCCATGACGCAGCTCATCAAGACCAATTGTCCTCGCGACTGTTACGACGGCTGTGGCATCGTGGTCGAGCCCCGCGCCAACGGCCGACACCGCGTGCTCGGCGACCCGGATCATCCGGTCTCGCGCGGCAAGCTGTGCAGTAAATGCGCGGTGGCCTACAACGGCGTCTGGCAGGACCGCAACGCGCGCCTGCAATTCCCACTCAAGCGTGTCGGCCGCAAGGGCGGCAACGACTTCGTCAGGATTTCCTGGGACGAGGCGCTCACCACAGTCGCGGCGCGCATGCAGGACGCCATCGATAACCACGGCCCGCAATCTATCCTGCACACTCATTACTCTGGCACGCTGTCGCTGATCGGCTATATGTTTCCGAATCGGTTGTTCAATCATCTCGGCGCCTCCGAGGTCGATCCCGATAGCATCTGCAATGCCGCCGGTCATACCGCCTGGACCTTGCTCTACGGCAGTTCGATCCAGGGTTTCGATCCGCGCGCGTCGCGCGACGCGAACTGCATCCTGGTATGGGGCGCGAACCCTTCACACGCGGCGCCCCACGCGCACGAACATTGGCTGAATGATGCACCAGGCAAGATCATTGTGGTCGATCCGCTGCGCACCGAAACCGCCGCCGCAGCCGATCTGCATCTGCAGCCGCGCCCCGGTACCGACGCCGCACTCGCCTTCAGTCTTCTGCATTGCCTGAAGCACAGTGGCCGCTTCGATGAGGACTATATCGCGCAGCACACCGTCGGCTACGAAGAAGTC
>JAYWAC010000091.1:0-6229 GCA_043782755.1 Pseudomonadota bacterium
TTATTGCTGGCCACACCGACGATGAGGGCGCGTTTACCTTGCAGAATTCCCATGGTCTGACTACCTTGCTGGCTGATTGTCGTGCGCCCCGCGCGGGGCGCTCAAAGTGTACAGTGCCCGGACCGAGTTTATAATCCCGCAGCGCCTTCGAGATCACGCGAACATGCGATTCCCGCCGCCCGCTGTGCAGCTGATGGTCTATCTGGTCATGCTGGCCGCAAGCATCGCGGGCTGTGGCAAACAGCCATGGAACGATCCCTACCGCGCTGACGATGCTGGGCGTGCAATTTTCTATGGCTCCTTCGCCGAACGACCCAAGCATCTCGACCCGGTCTCGTCCTACAGCGAAAACGAAGCGCAGTTCACCGGTCAGGTTTATGAGCCGGTGGTGCAATACCATTTTCTAAAGCGGCCATATCAGCTCGTGCCGCTCACTGCGACTACCTTGCCGGAACCAAGCTATTTCGATCATGACGGTCAGCCGCTAGCAGCTGACGCGCCAGCCGCAGATGTCGCCGAAGCTGTTTATCGAGTAAGTCTCAAGCACGGTATTCGCTTTCAACCCCATCCAGCCTTCGCGCAGCGCGCCGATGGCAGCTACTACTATCACGATCTCAGCGTGACCGATGTTGCAGGCTTTGGCACGCTTGCCGACTTTGTCCACAGCGGAACGCGCGAGCTCACGGCGGAAGACTACGTCTACGAGATCAAGCGTCTCATGCATCCCCATCTGCACTCGCCGGTGGCCGGGCTCATGGGCAAATACATCAAGGGATTGACGGCGCTCGGTGAGCAGTTGCGTAAGGCGGAAGGCGATAATCACGGCTTCGTTGACTTGCGCAAATACGATTTCGAGGGTGCACACGTCATCGATCGCTATACCTTTGAAATTCGCATCACCGAGAAATACCCGCAGTTCCGTTATTGGCTGGCGATGTCATTCTTTGCACCCGTGCCGTGGGAAGCGGATCGCTTCTACGGTCAGGCCGGCATGAAGGAGCGTAATTTCACGCTTGACTGGTATCCGGTGGGTACCGGGCCCTACATGCTGACCGAGAACAATCCCAATCGGCGCATGGTGCTCGAACGCAATCCCAATTTTCGTGGCGAGCCCTATCCCGAACGTGGCGCAGCGGGTGATGCGGAGGCTGGCTTGTTGCGCATGGCGGGCAAGACCATGCCTTTCATCGATGTTGCTTACTACAGTCTTGAGAAGGAAGAGATTCCACAGTGGACCAAGTTTCTGCAAGGCTATTACGACGTTGCTGCGGTGCTGCCCGACAGTTTCGATCAGGCCATCCAGTTCGGCACGAAAGGTGAGGCGGAACTAACGCCGAGCATGCGCGAGAAGGGCGTCAAACTGGTGACTGCGGTCGAACAGGCGACGTCCTATATGGGCTTCAATATGACCGACCCAGTGGTCGGCGGCGATTCCGATCGGGCGCGGCTGTTGCGTCGCGCGATTGCAATCGCGGTCGACTTCGAAGAGATGATCTCGATCTTCGCCAACGGCCGTGGCGTACCGGCTAATGGTCCAATACCACCGGAAATCTTCGGCTATCGGACCGGGCAGGCGGGTATCAACCCCTATGTTTATGAGTGGCGTTCCGGTCATGCGGCGCGACGTTCGCTCGATGACGCACGCGCACTGTTGCGCGAGGCAGGCTATGCCGATGGTCGCGACCCCGCCACTGGCCAGCCGCTCACTTTGTATTACGAAGCCATCAGTGGTGGCCCGAGCGGCAAGGCCCAGCTTAACTGGTATCGCAAGCAGTTCGAGAAGCTTGGCATTCAACTCGTAATCCGTGTCACCGATTACAACCGCTTCCAGGAAAAAGTGCGCGAAGGTACGGCACAGATTTTCAGTTGGGGCTGGAATGCCGATTATCCTGATCCCGAGAATTTCCTGTTCCTGCTCTATGGGCCGAATGGCAAGAGCAAGTATGGCGGCGAAAACGCGTCGAACTATCACAACGAAGAATTCGATCAGTTGTATGTGCGCATGCGCGCGCTGCCCAACGGGGCCGAACGCCAGGAACTGATCGACCGCATGGTCGAAATCGTGCGGCGCGATTCGCCCTGGCTGTGGGGTTTCCATCCCATGGCCTATGCGCTCAACCATACCTGGTATGGCAATTCCAAACCGAATCTCATGGCGCGTAATACGCTCAAGTACAAAACCGTCGACGCCGACTTGCGCGCGCGGCTGCAGCGCGAGTGGAATACGCCGCAGTTGTGGCCGGTGCTGACAGCCCTGGGTCTGTTATTGGTCAGCGCCATGCCGGCCTGGCGCAGCTATCGCGCGCGGCAACGAGCGCAGGCGCGATGATCGCCTACGTCGCTCGTCGCGTGCTCTATGCCTTGCCGATATTGCTGGGCGTCAATGTCATCACCTTTGTGCTGTTCTTCGTGGTCAATTCGCCGGACGACATGGCGCGTCTGCATCTCGGCAGCAAGCATGTCACTCGGGAGGCCGTTGAAAACTGGAAGACCGAGCGCGGCTACGACAAACCCATCCTGTGGAACGATGCGCAGAGCGGCACGGCCCGACTCACCGACACCATCTTTTACAGCAACACCATAAAATTGTTTCTGTTTAAGTTTGGTCAGTCCGACAGTGGTCGCGACATTGCCTACGACGTTTCGCAGCGCATGGGACCGAGTCTCGCGGTGACCTTGCCGGTATTCGTGCTGGAATTGTTATTGACCGTGAGCTTTGCGCTCAGCATTGCCATGCTGCGCGGCACTTACTTTGACACTTGGGCGGTGGTGTTGTGTGTGGCCATGATGTCGGTCTCCAGTCTGTTCTACATCATCGGTGGGCAATTCCTGTTCGGCAAAGTACTGCGTCTCGTGCCGATCTCAGGATTTGATGGCGGCAGCGCAGCACTCAAGTTTATTGCGTTGCCGGTACTGGTCAGCGTCGTCGCTGGACTCGGCTACGGTTCGCGCTGGTATCGCACGCTGTTCCTCGAAGAGATCAACCGCGACTACGTGCGCACTGCGCGGGCCAAGGGACTCGCGGAACGCAGCGTGTTGTTCAAACATGTGTTGCGCAACGCGATGATTCCGATTCTGACCGGCGTGGTGGTGATACTGCCCACGCTCTTCATCGGCAACCTGATCATCGAAGCCTTCTTCGGCATACCAGGACTCGGCAGCTACACCATTGAGGCCATTCAGAGTCAGGACTTCGCGATTGTGCGTGCCATGGTGTTCCTTGGCTCGCTGCTCTACATCGTCGGCCTCATCCTGACAGATATCTCCTACACGCTGGCCGATCCGCGCGTGCGGCTGGAATGAGCATGATTGCGCCGGTGCTGCTCAAGACCGATATGCTGTTCTTCGTGCTGCTGGTCGCGGCGGCGCTGTATGCCTGGTATGCAGGACGACACGAACATTTGTGCGCGCCCTGGCGACAGGTCGCGCGCCAGCCCTTGGGCATGGCGGCGGCGGTGGTGCTCGGCGCTTATCTATTGATTGCCTTCCTCGACTCCCTGCATTTTCGTGTCTCGCCAGCAGCGTCTGGCCAAACCAGTACCAACTTCAGTCATGACATCAACAGCGTGTTCGATGTGCTGGTCGCACCGCTACGCGATGGCGTCGAGCGCACCTATTCCGCGCCTTTTGCGGCCGAGGCCTACGCCAAGGAAATTGTTGAACTGGCCGACGGCTCCAACTCGCGGGCTTATCCGCGTCTTGAGCACGGCGGTGCCCATCTGCGCGATCCCGCCAGCGAACGCGGCCCCGACATTGCCGCGCGCTTGATCGGCGGCATCCTGCTCGGTGCGGCGCTGGCGGTCGTCATCGGCGCGATCGCTGTCACAGTGTGCGCGCGTACGGCGCGCAGGCCTTGGAGTGCAACAGCGATGGCTATGTTGCGTGGCGAAGCACATGTGCCCTGGCGAACGATCCTGGGCACCGTGCTGACACTTGCGCTGCTGCTCGGTTGCGCTATCGAGTTGGCACCTTATTACCACGTATTCGGCACCGATCAGGTCGGCAACGACGTGCTCTACCAGGCCTTAAAGAGCATACGCACGGGCCTTTTGATCGGCACGCTCACCACGCTCGTGATGCTGCCCTTCGCTGTCGTGCTTGGTTTGGTGGCGGGTTATTTCGGCGGTTGGGTCGACGACGCCATCCAATATCTCTACACCACCTTGTCGTCGATCCCTGGCGTGTTGCTGGTGGCGGCGTCGGCGCTGATGCTCGAGGTCTATATGGCGCGTCATGGCGACAGCTACGCCAGTCTCGCGGCACGCGCTGATCTGCGCCTGTTGGCCTTGTGTCTCATCCTCGGCGTGACGGCGTGGACGAGTCTATGCCGTTATCTGCGTGGCGAGGCGCTGAAATTACGCGCGGTGGATTTCATCGAGGCCGCGCGCGCCTTTGGCGTGTCGAACACCAAGATCCTGGCGCGCCACATCCTGCCTAACATCATGCACATCGTCATGATCTCCATCGTGCTCGATTTCAGCGGTCTGGTGTTGGCCGAAGCGGTGCTGACCTATATCGACATCGGTGTCGACCCGAGCATGGAGTCCTGGGGCAATATGATCAACGGTGCACGCTTGGAGTTGGCGCGCGAGCCGGTGGTATGGTGGTCATTGGCTGCGGCTTTCGTACTGATGTTCGCCCTGGTACTGGCGGCCAATATCTTTGCCGACGCGGTGCGCGATGCTTTCGATCCGCGTCTGCGTGACATGGAATGACGGTGGGGTTTCGAATCATGGCAAGAGCAATGGCACGCTCGTTCTCGGAGTCTTGATGAGCATGACCAAGGCCTTGCTCGAAGTCGAAGATCTGGCGGTGCATTTCGGTGCCGAAGGCCAGCCGGTGCGCGCGGTCGATGGCTTTAGTTTCTCGGTTGCGGCGGGCGAGACCGTGGTGCTGGTCGGTGAATCGGGCAGTGGCAAATCGATTGCTGCCCTGGCCATCATGCGCTTGCTGCCGTCGACCGCGCGCATCACCAGCGGCGCGGTGCGGCTGGACGGCGAGGATCTATTCCAGCTGCCTGAATACCGCATGCGCGATGTGCGTGGCGCGTCGGTCGGCATGATCTTCCAGGAGCCACAGTCATCGCTGAATCCGGTCATGAGCATAGGCGCGCAGATCGGCGAGACCCTTGCGCGGCATTGTGGTTTGCGCGGTGCGGCGCTACGCACGCGCATCATCGAATTACTGGATCAGGTCGGCATTGGCGAGGCGGCATCGCGTCTCGATCAATTCCCTCATCAGTTTTCCGGTGGCATGAAGCAGCGCGTGATGATTGCCATTGCGCTGGCCGCCGATCCGCGCCTGTTGATTGCCGACGAGCCGACCACCGCGCTCGACGTCACCATCCAAGCTCAGGTGCTGGACTTGATCAAGGCCGAACAGCAGCGTCGCGGTATGGGCATCCTGTTCATCACTCATGATCTGGCGGTGGCCTATCAGATTGCCGATCGCGTGCTGGTGATGCGTCAGGGAAAACTCGTTGAAAGCGGCACGCGCGATGGCTTCTACGGCAACCCGCAACACGCCTATTCGCGCCAGCTGTTCGATGCCTTGCCGAGCTGGGAGAAACGCCTGCGCGAGGGCCATGCACCGTCGAGTGAGGCTAGCGAGCCCGTGCTGACGGTGCGCGATCTGGCGATCGAGTTTCCTATTCGACGCGGTTTTTTCAAGCGCAAGGTCGGCGCCTTGCGCGCGGTCGATGGTGTGTCATTGTCCATCGAGAAGGGCCGCACCCTGGCGGTGGTCGGTGAATCCGGCTGTGGCAAGACCACGATGGGCAAGGGCATTCTGCGCTTGACGCCGCTGGCCGGTGGCGTGGTCGAATACGGCGGGGTCGATCTAGCCACGCTCGATGCCGCCGCACTGCGTCGTCAGCGCGCGCAGTTGCAGATCGTGTTTCAGGATCCGGTCGCGTCCATGAATCCGCGCATGATAGTCGGCGACATCATCAAGGAAGGTATGCTCGCGCAGCATGTCGGCGGCACGTCCGCCGAGCGCGATAGACGGGTTGCGCAATTGCTCACACAAGTGGGTCTGGAAACAGATCATGCGCGGCGTTATCCCCACGAATTCTCCGGCGGTCAACGACAGCGCATCTGCATTGCCCGCGCCCTGGCGGTGGAGCCGCGCCTGATCGTATGTGACGAACCGACCTCCGCGCTGGATGTTTCCGTGCAGGCGCAGATCCTCGAACTGTTGCGCGAGTTACAGGAGCGTCTCGGTTTGAGCT
>JAYWAC010000092.1:0-16639 GCA_043782755.1 Pseudomonadota bacterium
CGGCCTCGGTCTCGTTCCGCTGGCATTGCGACCAGGGTCCGCGCGCCCATCTCAAACTGCTGGTCTATCTGAACGATTACAGCGAGCACGGCGGCGGTACGTCCTATCTCAATCTCGCCGACAGCACTGCGGTGGCACGCAGCGGCTACCTATTTGCGCGCGGCCAGCGCCGCAGCGATTCGCTCCAAGAACTAGGCAAACTCGCCAGCCGCGAGCTTAAGGCCTACGACCACCATCCCCAGGCCGGCGATGCCGTGCTGTTCCAGCCGGCGCGCGTCCTGCACAGCGGCATCACGCCCCGCCTCGGGTCGCGCTATGTGCTGACGCTGTGTCTGCTGCCGAGTCCAGTGCCGTGGCGCGCGGCACTGGCGCACGGCGCGCAGATAGATTTACGCACTGACCCTATTTGGCACGCCGACGCCAGCGAACTCGAAAAGCGGTTGGCGGGCGCGACGGGATGAATCACACTCGCGGGCCGTGCCGCAACTGATACACCAGCGGCCACTGATCTGACTCCGGCCTCACAATAGGGGGCCAGCAATAACGAGAAGGAGGACCCCGATGAATCTACGTTTCGGCCTGCTATGGCCTTTCCGCAATCCGTCTTTCAACCGCGTGCCGTGGCAGGATCTCTACCGCAGCCACATGGATTTGATCGTCGACTCCGAAGCCATGGGCTACGACAACGCCTGGCTCACCGAACATCATTTTATCGACGACGGCTATTCGCCCTCGCTGCTACCGATCGCGGCCGGCATCGCGACGCGCACCTCGCGCATCCGCATCGGCACCTTCCTGATCCTGCTGCCTTTGCACAACCCGGTGCGTATTGCCGAAGACACCGCGACGGTCGATCTCTTGTCCAACGGCCGTTTTGATCTCGGCGTGGGCTTGGGCTATCGCCGCGAGGAATTCGCCGACCAGGGCATCTCCCACACCGAGCGCGGCGCGCGTCTGAACGAAGGCATCGCCCTCATCCAGCGCCTCTTATCCGACGAAGAAGTGACCTTCGACGGCAAGTTCAGTCATCTCAATAAAATCCGCATCGTGCCGCCGGCCTTGCAGCGTCCGCATCCGCCGATCTGGATCGGCGCCATCGCCCCCAAGGCCATCGAACGCGCCGCCAAGATGGGCTTCCACTTCCAGGTTGTCGGTCCGCCCTCGCTGGTCGAGCACTACGACAGCTGCCTGACGGCCGCCGGCCGCGACCCGCGGGAATACTCGACCGCGCAGCTGCGCTGGGTGCATGTCGCCAAGAGTCGCGATCAGGCCTGGGAGTCGTGCGCGCAGTCGCTGCACTACACCGCCAGCTGCTACGCCAAGTGGTTCGCCGAAGCGAACGACAAGCCCGGTGATGACGCTGCGGTGATCGGTATTCCGTCGGTTGACGAGATCCTCAAGAAGCAAGAATTCGATGTATTCGGTGAAGCGGCGATGGTCGGCACGCCGTCCGATGTGCGCGACATGATCGCCGACTACATCAAGCGCGGTCGCGTGACCCATCTGGTGTGCGGCATGGCGATGTCGGGCCTGGCTCCGCATCTCATTCGCTCCAGCATGGAGATGTTCGCCAAGGACGTCATTCCCGCCTTCCGCAAGTAACAGGTCTTACAACCCATCGAAGCGATCGCGCGATCGCTTCGATGTCTCACTCTCCATCAAACTATTCGACAGCGAGGTTCCGTCGTGAAGCTCTATCGCGAATTCGTCAGCCAGGAAGAAATCGACCAGCAGTACAACATCGAAGCCGCAGTCGGCGACATGCGTCCCTATGTCGAATGGTTCGTCGGTGGTAGTGCCAAGGCGCGCGCCGAAATGCAATGCATGCTGGACGTGCCTTTCGGTCCGACCCGTGACGAGACGCTCGATATCTTTCCGGCCCGCACGCCCAACGCGCCGGTGCTGTTATTCGTCCACGGCGGCTACTGGCGCATCCTATCCAGCAAGGAATTCTCGCTGGTGGCACGCGGCCCGGTCGCGCATGACGTGACGGTGGTGGTGTCGAATTATTCGCTGTGCCCAAAAGTGAACCTCGCCGAGATCACGCGCCAGAGTCGCGCCGTCGTGGCTTGGATAGCGAAGAACATCGAGGCTTACAACGGCAATCCCGCCAGACTGTTCGTCGCCGGCCATTCCGCCGGTGGCCATCAAGTGGGCATGCTAGTCGCAACCGACTGGCTCGGTGACTACGGTCTGCCGGCCGATGTCATCAAGGGCGGCGTGCCGATCAGCGGCTTGTTTGATTTGCGCCCCTTCCGCCATTCCTGGCTGCAGCCCAAGCTGCAACTCGATGCCGATCTGATCGAACGCCAGAGCCCGCTGTTTCACATTCCCGAGCAGGCGCCGCCCTTGCTGGTAACGCTCGGCGGTGAGGAATCGACGGAGTTTCATCGTCAGTCGGCCGACTATGTCGCGGCCTGGCGCGCCCACGGCCATCGCGCCACGGAGTTCGCGCAAGCAGGCAAAAATCATCTGACCGCGATAGGCGGCTTGGAAGAACCGGATAGCGCGCTGTGCCGCGCGCTGGTGGAATTTATCGCCGCCAATTGAATACCACGCAGCTTAGGCGTCGGCTTCGACTTCCAATTGATCGACCACCAGGCCAGCGCGTATCGCCTCGCTGGTGACACGGAACTGCTGCGGCTGCACGGTCTGACGGAAATCACACAGCGAGAGGAAGTGAGTCGAGTACCACATCGCCTTGATCTCGGCGGCGAGCACCGCCTCCTTGCCGAAGAAGGACTCGTTGGGGCCAAACACGCGGTGCTTGAGTCCCAGACACTTGGCCGCCATGTCATTGGCGACGATCGATCGCGCCGCACCGACACTGACCAGTTCGACCTTCGCGCCGTTGCAGGTCGCCGCATTCAATGACAGATAGCGCTTGAGCTTGTCTTGCCAGTAGGGAGCCTTGAAGCGCGCGAAGGGGTCGAACACCATCAGGCGCACCGCCGTCTTCGCATCGATCTGACGCTGCCACAGCCCTGGCAACTGGCAGTTGGGTGGCACATTATTGAAATGCCGAACCATGGTCGCGTCGTCACTCGCACCCGCTTCACAGCCGAAACGCGCGACCACAAAGCTTTCCTGCGGATTGCTCCGCGCATGATTCAGAAAGCCACTGATATGCGGCCCCAGCGCACCGAAGCTCAACATCTCGCCATCGCTGTTGCGATAGGGAATGGCATAGGCATGGCCGCTCGCGCCCACACCCATCTCGGTATCGGCGCCATACAGACGCGCAGCGATCGCTGCCGATCCTTGCGAGAAATCACCACTCATATCGGCGCCAAACACATAGGTCGCCTCGCTGGTTTGAGTGTGCAGAGAAATTTTGGCAGCGGGTGTGGCCATGGCGATTCCTGTGGACTGGTGGTGGCGCAATGCTATGAGCCCAAACGGAAGAGCGGGCCCTGACGCTAGAGGTAGCGGCGGACGACAGCCAAACTGTGGGGAGACCGACGACAGAAATTGCGACGGCGCGCACGGCTTGGGCAGGGCGCGACGCTAGCCTGGACTCGCCTCTGTGAGCCCAACTTCAGTCGGACCTTCCCTTGGCAGACTGAATTCCGCGCGGCTGCGGGGACTGCTATCGACTCGATGCAGACTCACGATGCGAGGGCATTCATTTCCCGGAAGCAGTCACACGATCGTGCGATCCCTATCAGGACCGGTCAACGGGGCGAGCAGTGGCCTCAAGCGAGGCTGCTGATGTGTAGAGCCTGACCTCGCAAACCGGCTCGTGCGGGACGACTCGGAACGCGCGCGCATTCTCGGGAGCGCGCCAGGCATCCAGGGCCGCCCAGATTCGCCGCGCCTTAGGATTGTCGGTCATGACAACCACCACAGTAGCCGGTGCGCGCAGGCCATCGACGGCCTTCTTCACGGCGGTGGTGGCCCGATCGACGGATAGATAGTAGAGCATCTCGTTGAAGACGGCGGCCTCGAAGTTTGCGAAGTCGGAGAAATCTTCGACGCGCCCCACCCGGAACTCCTCATCGCGTCGGATACCCAGCAGGCTGGGGCAACGAGCGACGGCCTCGGACGAGAGGTCGATGCCCAGGTAGCCACGATGCCAACCGCGCAGGGCAGGCAGTAACGCCCCGTTACCGCAGCCCAAATCCACGACACGCGCCCCGGCGGGAACCCTTAGGCGGAGGAAATCCGCTGCTGCGGAGTAGAGCGGGGCGAGCTTCGGATCGTGCAAGAACTCCCACTGGCCATGCGCGTACATGCGGTCCCAGCGATGCGGATCATTGCGGATGAAGACGTTCATGGCTTCATCGATTTGGTGGCGCAACCGGGACCAAGGTCGCATGTCATCGAGGAACTCCATCTGCTCCCAGAATGAGAGGTTCCAAGCTATCGATCCCAGGCCGGCGCCGAAGAGGAACGCCAGAGGCGCGGCTGGTTCGACGAGGAACAGAGCCGTCAACGCCGCGCACCCCGCCGCGATCCCGAGTTCCCACCCGGCAGCTCGCCCAAGCGCCAGCGCTGCGCAGGCGCCGAGATGCCCCGCGACAACTTCTAAGCCAACACCGAAAGGAGCAGCGAGCCCAGCGGATAAGATGCCGAGCGTTATCGCGAAGGCTGCCCGCATCCCTGCTCGCGCGACCATCGGACGAGACACAAGAATGGGCGGCTGGCTGACGTCAGGCTCAAGTGGGGAGCTTTGTGGATCTAGACAGTAACCGTTGACGGTCCAATAGCTTCCGGCTTCCAGGTTCTTTACCCGAATGCCTGGTTTCACTACTTGGAGGCGCTTCAGTTTGCGCCAGATCCAGCTAGCCTTGAAGTTCTTGTTCATCGAAATGATCAAGACGCTTATATCGTTCTTTAGGAAACTCAGTGCACGATTGAACATCTGCTCTATAGCCTTTATACACAAGGGGTAGAGGACCTCGTTAAAAATTACGACATCGAATTGTCGAAGGCCGCAATTTCAAATGTGCAGCTTTTCTTACTCACGAATTCCGATCTGCATAGTCCGATAGCGACCTCCGCCAAGTCGATTGCGGTGTAGTGCTCAACGGCTTGGCCAAATAGAGTATATAGAGTCCCTTATCGATAGCCGACATCCAGAATACGCGCTCCCTTGGGTGCCGTTTAGAGTTTTGACGTTTTTACGCGCTGGCGGTTTTGGTTACTGCCATTTCGAAGACGTCGTGGTCAGCATCGCGCGCGACGAGGAAATCGCCGATTGGCATGAGAGCTACCGCGCGATTCTTTGGCATAAGCCGGCCAAGGCGCCCGTCATGGGAGCCAGTTCGTTTTCGATATTTTTTTGCGCGGCGGGGCACGCTGTCACCGCTAGGGTAGGAAGAATCGGCAATTCTGGCTCCGAGCAACAGGAGCGCCCGCCATCGGCCCTCCTCGGTCCCTGCTAGGGACCGGGTGGCTTCCTTCATCCGGGCGTTTGCTGAACAGTCATTGCGTGTGACAATCTCCCGCCAGCAGCGAGTAATCCTCACCACATAAGCCACTCCGGGGAACAAATATGTACAAGCGGATCTTATTGGCCTACGACGGCTCTGATGCGGGTCGCAAGGCTCTACTGGATAGCCTGGACATCGCGCAGTGGAGTCACGCCGAATTGTACCTCGTTGCCGTGATGCCGAACTCTAGTTCCTTGATCATGGGCAGTGCGGAAGGGGGAGTTTACTTAGATCCAAACAACGACCAGGAACGACAAAAATACCAAGCAGTACTAGAAAACGGATTTCGACAATTGGCCGAATCCGATTTGTCGGCAAAGGGCGAATTGCTGGTAGGTGATTCCGTTGAGGAAATCACCAGATTTGCAAAAAAAATAGAGGCTGACTTGATCGTTGTCGGTCACAAGCATCTCGATGGCTGGGCAGCGCGATGGTGGCGTGGCTCCAGTTCGCCTGCCCTGATCGAGCACGCGCCCTGCAGCGTGCTGGTTGCCATTACGGGATGAGTTGTTCGTAAAGATTGCGAAAGACGCGTGCTACGCAACTCGCAAGTACGCGCTTACCGAGCCCGGAATACTCAGCAACACGTGAACACAAAGAGCGTGTCCACCCTTACTTGTTTTAGCACTTATCGACCAGACTCAGCGACTTGGCTGCACTGGTTTCGCCGCCGCACCATCGATAACCCCGCGATACACAGGAGTGCCCATGTCGATGGCTCCGGCACTGCCGACGGTGCCAGTGATCCATCGATCATGGTGACAAAGCTGTTCGCCGGAATGCCGCCGTTTTGTAACTTGGTGGCAAAGTTGCTTTGGTAATGCAGCGTTCCGTCAAAGCACGAGGGATCGTTGATGGTGCCGCAAAGAATGCCGCCCTTGTATCCGATGAGGGACAGCGGTGGCAGCAAGAACGTGAGCAGGTTATCGGTTGTCTGCCCATTCGAAAACTCGAATTCCGTCAGCAATGGTCCAGTCAGCGGGAAGGTTCGCTGCAGATCGATGGTGGTGAAGTGGACGGGCCTTCCAGAGATTGCGAGGTCAGCAGCGCCTATTAGCCCGGTGGCGGTGTCGATGGTAACGAAGCCACTCAGCGTCGCGCCGTCCTGAAAACTGCCTGTTGCGGTAAACGGAACGACGGTGGCGTGTGCAGGAGCCAATGCCACAACCGAGAAAATGGAAAATGCCGCAGCGAGCGCGCCCTTGACGGAGTAGCGAATCATGATTGTTTCCCTCACAGAATTCTTCTATGTCTGACGGTACTTTGCCGCACGGGGTTGTGCGAGATGGATTCGCGTAGTAGCTCCCACTCTGCGGCTGTAGTAACAAATGTTTGCAAGTGAGCGGTCGCGCTGGTGTCCGTTCCAGCCAATTTGGGCGCCTCTGAGCGCGGGCGCCAAGCCGCAAGGATGGCAGCGGCTGACCCGCACCGACTAACGAAAAGCGGGCATCACCTGCCACGCAAAGTCGGCAAACCCGTCGCGGGCATGGTCTGCGGCCGGCATGATATTGATCTCCTTGATACCGGCTTTCTCGACGCTGCGGATCTGATCGATGATGTCCTCGGCAGACCCCACCATGCAAATCGCCCGAATCGCCTCAGGTGTGATGAAGCGGCGTTCTTCGGGCATGTGATAGATCGCATGTCCTTCGTGGATCTGTCGGAATCGTGACTCTTCAGGCAGGCTGAAATTATTCACTCGCTCAAGATACTCGTCCCACATATTGAGGAAGTGGGGTGGGATGAGTTCGTCCTTGCGCCCGGCCTTGTTCCAGATTTCGTAGAAGAAATGCAATTCGGTTGTCACCCAGCTACCGACTTCGTTGATCACCCGCTCGCTGCTGAGATCCTCGCCTGCTCGAAGGACCGATGTACAGGAGAACAGGGTTGTATGGAAACTCTCATCGAGGGTCCGCTCGGTCGCCTGCGCGCCATGTTGAATCTGATTGAAGGCCGCGCTGATCTGATCCGTATCGCGACCGATGGTGGTCCATCCGTCGCCATAGGCGCCGACTGCCTGACAGGCCTTGGGACCATTGCCGGCGACGTAGATCGGAATGCGATTGTCGAGATTAATGTAGTAACGATCACGATGCAGGAATTCTATCTCGCGCGTCACCCCTCGGTAGTTGTAATCAACGGCCTTGCCATCGAGCAGCGCACGTACGACGCGCAGATACTCGCGAAACTCACCGACCGGCATCGGATCCTGGCCCATCACCCGCATCGCCGTGTGTCCCGTGCCGAGCCCAAGGAAGACACGCCCCGGAGCGAGCTGATTAATGGTGCCGATGGAGTGCGCCGTCACGGGCGCGATGCGCGTGCCGGCGATGGAGACGCCGGTGCCGATTTGAATGCGCTTGGTGTTGACCGCCGCCAATGCCAGGATGGCATAGCAGTCGGACCAAATCATTTGTGAATCAGGTACCCAGGCGCGGTCATAGCCGAGTTCCTCGGCGTACTGAATCAAATCCCAGCGTTCGATATGGGGTGCGATGGTGATGCCGAATTGCATGATCTGTTCTCCGTGGTCAAGTTGGCTGGAATGTGGGAATGAATTCGCACCTACACCGGAACCCGATGGTCAGCGCACCGGCAAAGCCACCACACCCGACCCGAGGATCGAATCCTCATTGTCCTGATTGACGGCGCGCTGCGCGATTTCAGCACAATGACGGCCCTGCGCATCGACAAACTTGCGCGTCACTTCGCCATTGAACATCAACACGTCGCCCTCGGGGTTGTGACGACGAATCTTGCTTGATGAGGACACCAGGAAACCATCATCCCCCATCCAGTTGGTGAGGTGATGGGTCAGCCACGAACAGCGCTCCGGGCCGTAGTCATAGGCGCCCGGCGCGCCGACCTTGAGCGCGAACTCCTGTTCCCAGTGCACGCGCTCCGGGCAGTCGGGAATATTGAAACGATTGGGAATGCCTAAGCCTGGATGGGCATGAATCATGCGCCAGGCGAGTTTGTTGGCGCGAATATAAAGACCACCCCAGCCCTGGGCATAAGCGATGAAGCCGGTGACTGTCATCGGCCCCTTGGCGAGCGTCGGCAGGCGTTCCCCCACTGCCACGTCCTGCCAGTAACGCGGTGTCGCGCCGCGCACTTCTTCCTTGGCATAGGTGCGATAGACCTCGGCCAACTCCGCTTCGCTATAGCGCTTTTCAGGACGCGCTTTGACTTCGGTGTACTTGGTGCCCTGCTCGCGCGCGGTGTCGCGCTCGGTGCGGAAACACCAGCTGTCGACCTCGGCGAGCTTGTCGCCACTCTGATTGAAATATTCGACGTGATAGATCTGCTGCACGGCGCGGCCGGCGAATTGGGTCTCGTGCGGGATCAGATCCTTCAACCACGACTGCGTCGAAATCTCGTCGTTACGACGCGCAGCCTTGTGCCAGGTCCAGTTGGCGCCGGCCCACATCGCATGAATGCCGGGCAGACCGCCAACATAACCCGAGGCAATGCGCGAACAGGCGAACAGGAAAGAAGGACAGGCGATGATGCCGCCGTGAGCGGTGTTCTTCGCGTAATCGGGGTCGCACCACAGTGGGTTGTCGTCACCGATGCCGTGGGCGTAATGACGGATGTTGTCGCGCGTCGCCTCATGACACCAGGGCTCGGGCTCCTGCGCGATACGCACATTGAGGCGGCGCTGCAGATCTTCCAGGCCTTGTTCGGTGATACGCGGAAATGCTTCGCGCCCTTGTGCTGCACTCATGAGTGAGGACTCCCCTTATGAACTCGTTTGCAGGCGTGCACGTAGCACGCCGCGATTGACCTTGCCGGCCGGCGTCTTGGGCAGTTCAACGACGAACTCGACCTGACGCGGATATTCGTGACGACTGAGGTGCTGTTGTGCCCATTGTTGTATCTCGGTGACGAAGGCTTCCGACGGCGCACGCGGCGAGACCACATAGGCCTTCACCACCTGCCCGCGGATGGGGTCCGGTACGCCGATAGCGGCGCACTCGGCGACGTCGGGATGTTTGAGCAGCGTGTCTTCGATTTCGACCGCGCTCATGGTCCAGCCGGCCGAGATGATGACATCGTCGGCGCGACCCTTGTGATAGAAGTAGCCGTCCTCGTCGCGGTGGCCGAGATCCTTAGTCGGAAACCAAGCCTCGCCTCGACGCAGCATGATCTCACCCGTCACACCAGGCGGGCAGGGCTGACGATCACGATCGAGAATGGCCACTTCCACCCCCGGCACGGGCTTACCGAGTGAGCCCGGCTTCACCGCTAGATCGTCAGCGCCAGGATAGTTAGCGAGGATCACGCCAACCTCGGTGGTGCCATAGATGCTGCACACCGGCGCAGCGAACACGCGCTGCGCCCACACGGCCGTATCGCTGTCGATGGGTTCGCCGGTAAAGGTCAGTTTTTTTATCGCATAAGAATGCCGCTCGGCCGCGCCGCTGTTTTTCATGAGTCGATAATGGGTGGCTGCGGCCGACAGATTGGTGATGCGGTAATCCGCGATGGCCTGCAACAGGCGTTCGGCATCGAACTTGCCGGCATAGGCGGCAATGCTGACCCCGAGCGCGAGCGGTGCGAGCGTGCCATGCCACAGGCCATGACCCCAGGCCGGCGACGACGGACACATATAACGATCGCCGGGTCGCACACCGGTAGCGTACAAGGCCGCAATCGCAACCGTGACGATGGCACGATGTCGATGCTTGACCGCTTCCGGTAATTCACGCGTGGTGCCCGAAGTGTATTGATAGAGCGCCATGTCGTCGGCGCTGCTGGCAATGGGTACACGCACCGGCAGGCGCACGACTTCCGCCAGCCAGTCATCATCGGCAATCACTACCGCCGTGCCCGCAGCAGCGGCCAGTTCGCGTTTCTCCGGCGCGAGCAGCAGCAGTGCCGGATTGCAATCCGTCATGCGCAAGCGCAAGCCTTCCGGTCCGAACAAGGTAAACAAGGGCACCGCCACGGCACCGACTTTCATCGCGCCGAACAGGGCCGCGTAGAAAGCCCGCGACGGCTCCAGCATCATCGCCACGCGATCGCCGGGCGCAATGCCGCGCGCCACCAGGAAGCTCGCTACTCGCCCGCTTAAGGATGACAGCTCAGTGAAAGTGATGACCTCATCGCGACCGTCGGCATGGGCGACGCGGATCGCGACATCGCCTTCGATGCCCTGGCCCGCATGGCGGTCGACACATTCGTGCGCGATGTTGAGAGCGCCCTGGTCGCCATCAAACAAGGCCCACAAAGCCGGTTTGGAAAAATGCCGCTGGGCATCGGCATAGCGAGTGTAGTCGGTCAGGCGCATCACGATAGCTACCTCGGTGGCGTAGCGCGAGGAGTGGACAATGCCGTGCCGAAAGTAAGCCGGGCAGGTGGTTGACGAATGCGCCACAGGGTCTGCGCATCGCCGTAATCCAGGCGCTCCAGCACTTCTAGCACCAGCATCGGATTGTGCACGCCAAGCGCGCCTTCGTGGAGACCATTCCAGGCTTCGAACATCGCCGGCGAGAAACTCGGCAAGCCACGCATGAGACGCCAGCCAGCACGCATGACCAGCGTCGCATCGCTATCGGCTAAAGCGTGCGCCTCGTCACCTTCGCCGTGCGCAAGGCGCGTCATCCACAGACCGAAGTCCGCAGGGGAATCGCCCGTGATGTCCATGAGAGCAGCGGTCTCGCGATACAACTGCGCGCCGATCAAACGCCCGGTAACCCGCCCGAGATAAGCGGCCTCGGCCGGTCCCAGTTGTTCTTCCAGGCGCGGTAGACCACTGCGTATGTATTCCATCGCGTAGTTGCGCCGCGCATTGGCGAGTCGCTCCTCGTCCCACGCGCCGGCCGGCAAGACCGGCGCATCCGCCGCGACGAAGGGCGGCGGCATTTCTCCGGGTCGGAACTTGAGTCGCTCTTCAAGCGCGAGGTCATGGTCGTGTTCAAGGAAATAACCTGCCAGACCATGCTGACCATCGGTGGTCAACGCGGTGCAGACGAAGCCGAGTCGAGGATTGCCGAGAGACACGCCGTTGTGCGCATACCAGCCGCGCAACATGGCGCGCGATACCTCGCTCGGAATGCCGCAGATGGCGGCGCCGGGATAGACCCAACGCGGCGGCACGAAACGCACCCAGGCCTTGCTATCGCTCTCGCGCATGAACTCGACTGGCACACCACCAATGGTATTTGAAAGATAGTGATAAGCCGCGCAGGCCACCGCGTCCGGCAGGCCTTCAAGGCCCAACTTGGCGAAGCTGGCCAGGAATTTTTCATGATGCTGATGACGGAACAGACGGCAAATCCATGCAGCCGTCTCGGACGCGCCACGGCGCGTCACCAGGGTCAGCATGAGCCCGGTGAAATAGGCGTGATAGAGACGCGTCACCGCCTCACGCGCACCGTTGCGTATCGCTGCGTCCACCATAGAACTGTCCGTTGCTTGAATTCCGATTCGGTGAGATTGCCGCCGTAACGACTGACCGAGGTCGACGTCTGCGCCTCACACCGGCCGTCCTTGCACAGCTCGCCACACAATGCGCGCCGCAACGAGGACTGCATGTCACTTTCGAGCTTCGCTTTGTGCTTGTCAAATTGCCTAGCAGTCTGTCGCGCGACGCGGACTATGGGGCTGCGTTGCCATGGTTTATTCTCAGACCCCAAGCGCGCGCGTTCGGCGCGAAAAATATGCACGGGTATTTGTCGCTCACATCCGTATGCCACGCTCCCGACACCATCATCAATGACCCCAGCCACCACGCACTCCTCCCCGCCTCGCCGTCCGCGCCAGCATGTGAGGCAGATCTTGCAGCTGGGTCTGGCGCTGGCCTGCGCTGTGCTCAGCGCTACGGCCACGGCCATCGACAGCGCGCAGCTCGCGGTCGTGATCAACATGAACGACCCGCTCAGCTACGCTATCGGCGAGTACTACGTGGTGCGTCGCCATCTGCCCTTGAGCAACATCATCAAGGTGCGCTTCGAACCTGGCTCGACGACCATGTCGGAAGGCGAATTCAAATTGCTAAAAGCCGAAGTCGAGCGCCAGACCGTCTCCAAGGTGCAGGCCTATGCCTTGACCTGGGCAGCGCCTTATCGGGTTGAATGCATGTCGATCACAGCGGCCTTTGCCTTTGGTTTCAATCGCGCCTATTGCGCGAGTGGCTGCCAACCGACGGAAGTCAGTTCGCTGTTCAATTCGAGCAGCCGCGATCCCTATGTCGATTTCGGCATTCGCCCGACCATGAGCATCGCCGCACGCACCTTTGAAGACGCCGTCGCGCTCATCGATCGCGGCGTCGCCGCCGATGGCAGTCTGCCCAAAGCGCGCGCCTACCTGCTCTCGACCAGCGACAAGGCGCGCAATGTGCGTGCGGTCAATTATCCGGTGGTGGAACACATCCTCGGCACGCGGGTCGCGACCCGCATCCTGCGCCAGGATGCCGTCTACGGTGCGCGCGACGTGCTGTTCTATTTCACCGGTCGCGTCAAGATAGCTGGCCTTGAAACCCTGGGCTTCAAGCCGGGCGCGGTGGCCGATCACCTGACTTCCTATGGCGGCATGTTGACCGACAGCAAGCAGATGTCGTCATTACGCTGGCTCGAAGCCGGCGCCACCGGCAGCTATGGCACAGTGCAGGAACCCTGCAACTTCCCGCAGAAATTTCCCGATCCTGTGATTCTGGTCGACAGCTATCTGCGTGGCGAGACGCTCATCGAGGCCTATTGGAAGAGCGTCGCCATGCCCGGTCAGGGCATCTTCATCGGCGAACCTTTGGCAACGCCGTTTCTACCCACACCAGCGGAGAATTGAGTGCGGTTCGGTCGGGCATGAGCCGCTGTCGGTGCGCATGAATTCGCATCGACGGGGAGGCTCCTCAGCTTTTCAAGGTCCGATATACCGCCGTCTCGAAATCGACGAAGCCCGGATAAGAACCGACGTCCTGGAAGGGCAGGATCTGCGTACCCCACATTCCGCCGACACCGTGCTTACGATCGATCCAGAAATAAGTGTTAGCGAGCCCTGCCCACGACAGCGCGCCGGCCGGCCTACCGGTAGGCGCATCTTCATCCAGCACCTGGAAGGTGTAGGACCACGACTTATCGAGGCCCGGAAAGAAATCCCCGCTATTGGCGAAGAAGGGATTGGCACTGGTCCATGGACCGCTCTTCAGCTTGCCCAGCCCATTGCTCGCCATCTGCGCCACGCTCGCGGCTTTCAGCACACGGCCGTGAGGGCCAGCACCATCGTTCAAGACCATGCGGATAAATTTCATGTATTCGCCGATGGTCGAGTACAAGCCCGCGCCACCCATCTCCATGTCGGGCGGTTGCGGCAGCACGATTTCCGGATGAGCGGTCAATTGACCGTCGGCGCTGCGCTGGTGAATGGCGACCAGCCGCGCGCGCATCGATGGCGTCATGGTGAAAGCGATGTCCTGCATGGCGAGCGGCGTGAATATGTGTTCGCGTAACACTTCACCAAGACGTTTGCCGCGTAGCATTTCGACCACGCGACCCAGCCAGTCAATGTTATTGCCGTAGGTCCAGCGCTCGCCCGGGTCGTGCAGCAACACGTCCTGAATGGAAGAAAAGGTGCAGCCCAACACCGAGGGAATGTCGCGCGCGCTGCGGTAGCGCAGCAGATCCTCGCTGAAGAAGTCGTAACCGAAGCCGGCGGTATGCAGCATGAGATGCTTGAGCGTGATGGGCGTGCGCGGCTTGCGCAGACGCGGCTCGCCATTGGCCTCGAAACCGTCGAGCACCTGGATGGCATCGATCTCCGGCACATACTTGCCGGCTGCGTCTTCGAGCTTGAGCTTGCCCTCTTCCACTAGCTGCATGACCGCGACGCCGGTGACGGCCTTGGTGCAGGAGGCGAGCAGCATCACCGCGTCGGTGGTCATAGCCTCGGGCTTGCCGAGTTCGCGCACACCGGCCGCGCCTTCGTAGATATTACCCGTGCTATCGGTGGCCATCGCCACCACACCCGGCGCACCGCCAGCACGGCTGACGGTCAGTTTGAGAATGTCGTTGGCAGCTTCGGTGAGGGACTGGCGCATGGAGATCTCCCGCTGAATGTTGTGAGCGCATGATAAGGCATGCTGGGCGCCATCTTGTAGGTGCGAATCCATGCGCACATTGATTCCCAAGTCATACGCCCCAGGCAATTCATTAATGTGCGAATGGTCGCACCTACAGAAGATCATTCGTTCGCGATCAATGACGACGCCTCAGGCCTGTCGCCTTGGCTCCACCACAAAATCCTCCAACTTCGCCTGCTTCGACATCTCGAAGAACGCGGCATTGCGGTAAGGCGAATTGACCACGATGCGACCGCGTGAATTGCGGTAATAGGTAGTCATGCCAGGATGGGTCCACACCATATTGGCGTGGGCGCGGTCGATATCGGCGTTATAGGCGTCGTGCACGTCCTGACGGATCTCGATGGCACCGAGCTTTTCGTCGAGCATCTTCTTGACCGCATCCATGATGTAACGCATCTGCATCTCGATCATGAAGATCAAACTGCCGCCATGGCCGGCCTGCAGATTCGGGCCATAGAGGCAAAAGAAATTCGGAAAGTCCGGCATGGCCGCGCCAAGATAGGCCTTGGCATCGTCATCGCCCCACACCTCACGCAAAGTCCGGCCGCTGCGGCCACGCGCCTCAAAGGCGGTGAGAAAGCGCAACACATCAAAGCCGGTCGCGATGATCAAAACGTCGGCCTCGTAGGCCTGCCCATCGGCGGTCACGACGCGGTCGGCCTGGATCTCGCTGATCGGGTTGTCGATCAGCTGCACCTTGGGATTGCGCAACATGCGGTACCAGCCGTTATCCATCAGCATGCGCTTGCCGAAGGGGGGATATTGGGGCAACACCTTGTCGAGCAAGTCCTGGCGATCGCCGAGTTCGGTGACGATGTACTGGGTGAAGTAGCCGCGATGGGAATCGTTGGCCTTGTTCAAGGCACGCTCGGGATGGGGCCAGCTCGGATCTTTCTGCAGGGCGTTGAAGATCTGATCGCCATAGGTCCAGCCGAGACGCAGGCGATACCAGGCACGATAGAGCGGCACCTCCTTCAGTAGCAGACGCAGCGCGGCGGGGATGGGTTTGCGGAACTGCGCGTTGGGCGCTATCCAGTGCGGCGAGCGCTGAAAGATGGTCAGAGATGCGACCTGGTGCTGAATCTCGGGCGCGGTCTGCATGCAACTCGCGCCATTCCCGATGATGGCCACACGCTTGCCGGTGAGGTCGACATCCTTGCGCCACTGCGCGGTGTGGAAACTCGGACCTTGGAAGCTATCGAGGCCTTGGATGTCCGGCATTTTGATCGGATTGAAGATGCCGACCGCGCTGATCAAGAGATTGGCGGCGCAGGTCGAGGCACTGCCATCGCTTTCACGCAGTTGCAGATGCCAGGCTTGTGTCGCGCTGTCGTAGTCGGCCGCTTCAACCGTAGTGTTGAAGCGGATGTGACGCGCCAAGTCGAACTGTGCGGCCACATGTTCGAGATAGGCCTCGAGCTCATCGCGCAGCGCGAAGTACATGCTCCAGTCATAGGGCGCGAACGTGTAGGAATACAGATGATTGGGCGTGTCGACACCGGCGCCGGGATAGCGATTGTCGCGCCAGATGCCGCCAAGTGCCGCGCTCTTTTCCAGGATCACGAAGGGCATGCCGGCGCGCTGGAAATGAATGGCCGCGCACAGGCCCGACACACCCGCACCGATGATCACCGCCGTGAAACCTGGCGGCACCGTCAGACGCTCATGCTGCTGGTGGGACGCGAGCGGCAGTTCGGCGGCGATGATGCCGTCGTAGTCCGCAGGAATGTCTTCCCCCATCGACACGCTCAACATCTTCCGACGCAAGGCCGGCTCCGGTTCGGGGATCGCCAGCGCTTGGCCGGCGCGCCAGGCGAGAATGGCGTCCAGCGCCGCACCTCGCACCAAGCCCTGCTCCGCTGCACCCAAACCACCGCTGTCGTGGTCGGTCAAGCCGCGTGCGCGGTTCGGACGGAAGGGCTCTTCCAACCAGCGGAGGTCACCGGTCATCTGCACCAGCACCATGATCAGGGTCGGTATATTGGCCATCGCAATGGCCTCGGCGAAGGCCGCAGCGTCGTCATGCATCGCGGCGTTTGCCAAGTCGGAGTTGGCACGTAGCAAGACGGACAAAGGTGACGCCAAGTTGATTGCGCGCTTCTGCGCACTCCATGACCCTGCG
>JAYWAC010000093.1:0-41218 GCA_043782755.1 Pseudomonadota bacterium
GGCGCCCTGGCAACCGCCGGTGATGTCGTGTTCTACGGCACGCTGGAAGGTTACTTGAAGGCGATCGATTCGAAGACCGGCAAGCTGCTTTGGAAGTTCAAGACGCCGTCCGGCATCATCGGCAACGTCAACACCTGGGGTCACGGCGGCAAGCAATATGTCGGTGTCCTGTCGGGTGTCGGCGGTTGGGCCGGTATCGGCATGGCGGCGGGCCTGATCAACGCCACCGACGGTCTGGGCGCCGTCGGTGCGTACAAGGGTCTTTCCAGCTACACCCGCTTAGGCGGTGTGCTGAGCGTGTTCAGTCTGCCCTGAGGCAGGTTGCAGCTGCGACGACTCGATTTCTTGATCTGAGTCGTTGAATCTGGAACCCGGCGCTCCGCAATGAGCGCCGGGTTTTTTTTGGAACTCAGGCGGTATGCTTGAGTCCCTGGAGTGTCGCATTCGTCGTGCGCTTAGCGTCCTGCTTCGGGAAAAGCAAAGGACACCTGGCCGGCGATACGCGAATTTGATCCGCGTTAGAGATCCGGTGCGTAACGCGCGTTACAAGAACGCCTATCACGACGCGTTACGGTTGACTCGCGAATGAGCTCTGGTATAAACACGCGCCGCGAAGTTCAGCAGAAATTCACGCGATCGCGCCTATTTTCCATCATTAACGCGGGCACTGACCGCAGTTTCAATTCAACTTAAGGGGAGTCCAGATCTGATGATTAAGAACACGGTCGTTATTGGCGTTGGCGCAATGCTGCTGGCGGCAGCTGCGCAGGCTGACGAGCACGTCGTGCAGGCCGTCATTACCCAATGGCGTCCGATGGTGACCTTCGCCAAGCCCGGTGACACCATTCGTTTCATGGGCATGGCCGGTCATGATAGTCAGACCATCGAAGGCATGATTCCCGAGGGCGCCACACCCTGGAAGGCCAAGCTCGGTGAAGAGGGTTTCACTGCGACCGTCGACAAGCAGGGTATCTGGATCTTCAAGTGCAATCCGCACATGACCACCGGCATGGTCGGTGTGGTGGTGGTCGGCGATGCCCGCCCGCCCGCCAATCGTGCCGCGCTGGAGGCCTCGCTGCCGAACGTCAAGGTCGGCAAGAACATGGTGCAACGCGCGCTCAAGAAATTGGACCAGGCGCTCGAGTCCGGTCAGACCCCGGCGGAGTAGCCACAAGCCATGCTAATCAACACTGCGTTCCGGCAGGTCCTCGTCGACTCACAAGGCCGCTGCGGATGGTTGTCTGCGGTGCTGTTTCTAGCCAGTGCGTGCACCATCGCTGCGGCGCATGCCGAAGGCGCGACCCAGATCGCGGCGCCGCGCACCGCGCTGAAGGTGTGTGCCGATCCCTATAGCCTGCCGTCTTCCAACAAGGAACTGCAGGGCTATGAGAACAAGATTGCCGAACTGTTCGGCCGCAAGCTGGGCTTGCCGGTGAGCTATGAATGGTTTCCGCAGCGCATCGGCTTTATCCGCAATACGCTCACCAATAACGACACGCCGGACGGTGCCTACCGCTGCGATCTGGTGCTGAGTGTGGTCGAGCATTTCGATCTGGCGGCCACTACGCGGCCCTATATGCGCTCTGCCTGGGCGATGGTGTATGTGAAGGGGCGCGGTCTCGATTACATCCAGTCGCAGGATGATCTGGCCAATAGCACACCTGAGCAACGCGCCGCGCTGCGTATCGGCATGTGGGACAAAGGGCCGGCCACCGAATGGCTGGCACAGAACGATCTCATGGATCACGCCACGCCCTACCAGAGCATGAACGGCGACGCGACCGAGAGCCCGGGCAAGATCATCGAACGGGATCTTAAGCAGGACAAAATCAATCTGACTTTTGTGTGGGGGCCGATAGCGGGTTATTACGCCCGGCAGATCAAGGATGTCGAGATTCGCGTTATCCCCTTACATAACGAACCCGGGCTTCGCTTCGACTTTCAGATCGCGATGGGAGTGCGATTTCCGGACAAGGCCTGGAAGGATCAGATCAACCGGTTGTTGAAGGACAATCAGGCTGAAATCGACGCCATCCTGAAAGAGTATGGTGTGCCGCTGCTGCCCCTCGCGATCCAGGACACGAACGGTGACGACAATGATTAGGCTGTTGACGATATTGCTGCTGACCGTGGCGGCGGCCTTGCCGGCGGCAGCTGCCGATGCGCAGGCGGCAGTGCCGGCCGAAGTGAAATTCTCGGAAGCCGAGACGCGCATGTGGATGACCGATCAATTACGCAGCGTCACCAAGCCCATCAACCTGCACTACGAATTCCATAAGACCGGTAGTTTCGAAAAGGATCTCAATTTCGACGACAAGGTTGACCTCAAGATCGAAAAGATCAACGCGGATGGCAGCAAGAACGGCACCGTGCAATTCTTCAGTGGTGACCATAGCTTTCCCGCGCCGGCGATGGAGAGTTCGACGGTCAATCCGATCCTCGGCCATTATCTTTATGGCGATGTGCTGCAGATGAATCGCTTGACCGACCCCAATGGCGAGGCCCGCGAACGTTGGCGCTATTTTCAGCGCCGCATCAAGTTCGCGTTGTCGGAGGACGCAATCGTGACGTCGGTGAAATTCGATTTCGGTGGCCGCAGCTGGAAAGGTTACGAGATCAGTTTCACGCCTTACGTGAAAGACCCCAAGCGCAATCTGTTTGAGAAGTTCGCACACAAGCGCTACGTAGTGACGGTCTGCGACGAGTTGCCGGGTTATCTGTATCGCATCGAGACTAATGTTCCGGACGACAAGCTGGGACAGTCGCCTCTGATTCATGAAGTGTTGCAGTTGACGGCCGCCAAGCCGGCCAGTTAGGGAATGCGAGTCCGGCCCGCCTAGCCGGTCGTGTTGTCAGCTTTCGGCGGCGACCAGGATTTCGCCTTTGCCGCCGTAGCCCAAGTCGCCACTCCAACGCCGCGCACGGCTGAATTTAGCAAGCCGTTTGGCCAGTGCCGGGTGAAAGCCGGCTAGGTACTGGCGCATAAGCGTCACAATACCGAATTCAAATTCGCCACAATCACTGAAGCCCGGATCGGATGTTCGCGGCGCGTGAGCGAGTAGCAGCGTGCCACGACGCATGCCGAAACCTGCGTGGGCTGCAGTGCTGCCGAACACTGCGATGGTACCCGCCAGCATACGGTCACCGAGGTACTCGCCCGCATCGCCCGCCACGACCACCAAGCCGCGCCGCATGCGTTCACCGCAACGCGCGCCAACATTGCCCGTCACCACCAGCACACCGCCATTCATGCCGCGCGTCGCGCCGGGCGTCAGACCGCCCACGGCGTCGCCGACGGAACCGTCTACCTGAATGAAGCCGCCCAGCATGCCCATGCCGGCGCCGTCGCCGGCATGGCCGCTAAGCCGTATTTCGCCGCCGCGCATCTCGCGTCCTAGTTCGTCGCCGACGCGGCCTTTGATCTCGATGCGCCCTTCGCGCATGCCGCGACCGATACGGTGGCAGGCAGCATGCAAGCCAACCAGTCGCAGGGTACTTGTGTCATCACCGCTGACGTCAAACAGCTCACCGAGCGCAATCTGTCGATTGCCTGCCGGCAAGCGCAGACGGCGCAGCGCGGTCGGCTTCAAGCCGAGCAGGGCAGCCGGCGTCAGTCCGCTCAAGTCCAGCGCGCCGACCGATGGTTCGGTGAGCGTCAAAGTCAGCGCGCTCATTTGAGGATGGTCCGCAGATTGAAGTGGAAGGGGCCGAGGCTGCCGCCGTAGTTGCCGGCGCTGATGCGCAGCACGCCGTGTTTGCGGCCGCGACAGGCGGCCAGAATGCCGACCCGTGTCGCCTCCGCAATGGACGCAGCGTCGAGACCGTCGATGACGATTTCAAGCACCGCGCCGACATCAATGGTCAGTTCGCTCTTCACCGCGCCCTTCAAGGTCGGGCAGAACAGATGATTGGTCGAGGCTGGCAGCGTCTTGTACTTGGAGCCGACCTTGGAACCCGAGCGCACCACCCCACCGGGGAAGGGCATGATCACGCCACGGACTTTCCGCATCGCCACGATGGCGCGTTCGCTAGCCGCTAAAGCACTGTCCTGGTCGAGAGCCAGGATCAGGAAATTGCCGCCGCCGATGGCCTTCACGACCCGCGTGTTTTCCTCGCAAAGAAACTCGCCATCCATCACCGGCACACGCCAGTAGCGCTTGGTTCCGAGTTTCTTGGAGAGTTGCCAGCCATCGCCGAAGAAGCGCAGATTCTTGCCCAGCGGTATCGGCTCACCCTCATCAAGGCCGGCGAAGCAGGCGCTGGTCGGTGACGTCAGCACGCATTGGCCGACGCGATTCTGCACTTGTTTGATGAGTTCCTTGTTGCCCATGGTGAACAACAACACCGCCGCGCCGGGGCGGCCGTCCGGTGTTTCGCCGGGCGTGAGGTGACGCTCGATGCCGGCCTCGCAGCCACAGGCAATCACCGAAGTCGCGAAGCCGGTCATGGCGCGTACCGCGTGTTCCACCCAGGTCGTGTTGCGCGCCGTGACGATGATACGTGTGGCCTTCATTGGGAAGGCTTCGGCAAACGTATTGTCGATGGCGACGCCGTTGATCTTCATGCCGGTCGTGTCGCGTGCACCTGGAGTGCGCCGCGTCCGCCATCGCGGATCTCGTCGTCGGCGAGGCCTTGATTGTCCTTACGCACCGTCATGTAACGCTCAAAATAGTGATCTAGTTCGCGCTCGATGGCGCGGTCATAGTCGGGGTGCACGACGTGGGTCGTGCCCCATACTTCCTCTACCACGCGGCCTTCGCGCACGATCAGCTGGCCGTTCTTGAACACCAGCTCTGGCGTGCTGAACATCTTTTCGCGGTCCGGATCGTCGCGATAGACGGTGATGTGTGCTGCCGCGCCGATCGCCAATGAGCCGAAGCCATCCAAGCCCAGCGAGCGGGCCGGCGCGGCACGCGTCAGTATCGCGATTTCGTACAGCGAGTATTCGCGGTCCAGCGCAGCGAGTGTGCTGGCAGCCGCCGCTTCCGGATTGATAGTTGCTAGCATGTCGTTGCGGAAGCTCTTGTCCATCAACAGTCGGATCAGATGGGGATAGCTGGTGAAGGGCGCACCGTTAGGATGATCGGTAGTGAGGAAGATGCGCCATGGATCGTCGACTTGCAGGAACAGTTCGAGACCGATGGCCCATTGCAGCGCGTTGACGAAATTCTGGTTCTTGTAACGGAACGGCACCACGCCGCAACCGGCATCGCACTCGATATCCATGCCCACCCATTTTTTGGGATCGGCAAAGGCACTGCCGGCGTATTGCCGCATGCTGTCGCCGGATTCCGTGACGGTGCGACCGAACATGATCTGGCCGACGTCGAGCGAGATGTTGTGGTGGCGATTGACGGCCTCGGCAATCTGCGCTGCGCCGGATGAGAACTTGCGATCACCTTCCGTCCCATAGCTGTGGAACTGCACATGGGTGAGATGCGCGCGCAGACCTTCGAGGGCGGTGATGGTGTTGAGTGTGGTTTCGAAATTGCCCGGCACGCCGAGATTGCAGCCGTGAATGTGCAAGGGGTGGGCGAGGCCGAGTTCGCGTACGGCATTGGCCAACGCCAGCAGGATGTCGCGCGGCGTGACGCCATAGCCACTGTTCTGTTCGTCCAGATCGAGCTTGCGCTGATTGAACTTGAAGGCGTTGATACCGCCTGGATTGACCACCTTGATGGCCAGCGCCTGCGCCGCATTCAAGGTCCACGCTACGTAATCGCGGATGAAACTGCTAGCGCGCTTGTCACGCAGCGCGCGCAACAGGAAGTCGTCGTTACCGAGCAGCACATAAGCGCCCTTGTCGACCATCGGCGTGTCGGCCATTTCCATATGGGCCTGGCGCGCATTGGCCGGTAGCATGGCGGGCTCGAAGCAGGCGACATAACCCATCTCGGCGTAGCGATAGCCGGCGGTGCGGGTGGCGGGCGCGGCATGACCGCAGCCGGCATGGGGATGGCGCTCACCGCTCACCAATGAGGTGGCGTGATCTTCGGGCAGCATCATGCGCGCGATGTTGACCTTGCCGCCGCCGATGTGGGTATGTAGATCGATGGCACCCGCCATGATCACTCGACCTTCGAGATCGAATGCCTGATCGGCAGGACGGCCGTCGCGCGGCGGCGCCACCAGGCGGCCATCCTCGAGGTAGAGATCCCGTACTTCGCCGTCGATACCGTTGGCCGGGTCGTAGATACGTGCGCCGCCTAATTTGACGAGCTTGCTCACAACGCCGCCGCTATCGCTCTCAAGACGGTCGCCACCGCCGGCAGTCCGCTGTGTCGTTGTGCCACCAGCGGCAGACTCACGACCGCATCGGTACGCACCAGACGCGCCGCGTGATCAAGACCGGGCGTCCCGACCGGAATGAATACCGCTGCGGACACACTGCGCGCATTGCTGCTTGCCGCCAACACGATACTGTCCTCGACGCGTGCCTGTGCTGGCAAATCGCTGAGACGACCATAGGCATCTATCCACAACAGCGTGTCGGCGCCACCGCCATCGAGCAACTTCGCCGTGGCATTGCTGTGGGGTTGATAGTCGATATTCAGACCATGACGAATGCGCAGTGGATAGCCGGTCAGCCAAGCACAGGTGCTGACTGCGGTCTGGCCGCCGTCGTCACCGCCGAGTGGCACGAGTGCGGCACGTCCGCTGCGATTCAGTTCGTCGATGATTTCGCACAACAGCGCAAGCGCTGGATCGCGCGGTGCGGGCAGGTGAGCGGGCGCAAAAACAAGCGCGCTGTAGCGGGCTGCACGCAGGCTGTCGGCCAAGGCTTGAATCTTGTTGGGCGCAAGACCACCGGCGCGCGTCGTGGCGAGAGGCTGCTGCTTGAGCACGGCCAGCACTGCGCGCAACACATCGACCACTGCCGCAGCGCTGCACTTCAAGGAGTCGCAAGCTCGAACCAGCGCGCCGGGCGGCGTGGCCCCGAGATAGACAATGCGGCGTGTGGCCAGGGTTTCTTCATCCAGCGTATGCTCGGGCCATAGACAGCGACGGCTGAGATTTTCGTAGCGATCCGCCAGATCGACACCCACCAGCAACACCATGTCGGCGCGATTGCGCAATTCGGACAGTGTCGCTGCATACCAGCCTCGGGTCTGCAACAGACGCGTCATCGCCGCCAGGGTTTCGCCATGGGCGTGGTCGAGTATGGCACCACAACTTTCGGCCAGATCGAGCGCCGCACGCATGCCATCGACATCGGTCGCGAGCCCGCCGAACAGCGGTTGATAGGCACGCTTCAAGCGTCGCGCAGCAGCGCGCACTGCGACTTCAAGCGTGACCTCACGACCGGCCACGCGCGGTGTGTTGGCGAGCGGTACGCGGGCGAAATCCTCGCTCGCGCGACGGCAGCCGTTGCGGGTGATGGTGAAGCTGAGATCGGGTTTAGGTGCGAGGATGAGGTCATCGCACAGCAGTGCGCAGAATGGACAGACGACCGCGTCGGGTGCGCACCGCGTCGTGTTATTGATGTGTGGCTGGCTGTCGCTCACGCTGTGGAATCCCGCTTGAATGACACCGTTGCTGTTAGCGATGTCCATGCATGCCACCGCCATGGACGCTCCCCTCCGGCAAAACTAACACAGCGCGCGATGAGGCTCTAGGCTTCTCATCGACGGCGTCGCACCATCGAAGTCGCGCGCGCCGCTGTCCGAAGTTTCGCCTCACGCCCTATAATCCAGAACATGGCTTTATTCGCATATTGAGCAATGGCGACAGCATCCCGCAGCACGCGCATTGAAGCCCCGGCACGACTGCATCTCGGCTTCCTAGATCCGAGTGCGAGTCGTGGTCGACGCTTTGGCAGTATCGGGCTCGCGCTCGACAACATCGCGACCGTCATCAATGCGGCACCGTATGCCGAGCTCACCGTCAGCGGCGCAAGCAGCGACCGTGCCCGCGAGCATGTCGAGCAGGTCATTGCCCATTACGGTTTGAGCGATGGACTGCGTATCGACATCGAGCAGACCATTCCTTCCCACGTCGGTCTCGGTTCCGGCACCCAGCTTGCGTTGGCGATCGGCACGGCGGTGCTTGAGGCCAACGGACTCTCGGTCGGCGCGCCGGAACTCGCGGCCCTGCTCGGCCGTGGCAAGCGTTCGGGCATCGGTCTCGGTTTGTTTGAACAAGGCGGACTGATCGTCGATGGCGGTCATGGCGCACAGACCCGCAGCCCACCTGTCGTGGCTCGATTGGCCTTTCCCGAGCAGTGGCGCGTGGTGTTGATTTTCGATCACGGTGGCGAGGGCTTGAGCGGTCGCGCCGAGAGCGCGGCTTTCGGCGCGCTGCGGCCCATGCCGGAAGTGCTGGCCGCGCGCCTCTGTCACGCGACCTTGATGAGCTTGCTGCCCGCCGTCATCGAGCAGGAATTCGCGAGCTTCAGTCAGGCCATCGCGGTAATACAGGCCATCGTCGGCGATCACTTTGCGCCGGTGCAGGCCGCTGGCCGTTACACCAGCGCGCGCGTGCGGCTGGCGGTCGAACATGTGCAACGCAGCTGCGGCCTGACCGGCGTTGGCCAGAGCAGTTGGGGGCCGACAGCCTTCGTGTTTGCCGACTCACAGTCGGTCGCCGAGGCAGTATTGAAGGAGCTGCGCACGCACTTCGGTGACGAGCAAGGACTCGTCTTCATGATTTCCGCCGCGCGCAATCGCGGCGCCCGGATCGACTGCGGCGACCTCCGGGCACCGCCGCGCATCGCCCTTGCCTGAACGAGGTGCGCGCGGTATTCGTCGCGCGCAAAGTTCCGCTTAACCGTTGGAGGACGCGCCATGCAACATCCCCATCTGCTGCACATCTTCAGTCCGACCAAATACGTCAGCCCCTTCGATATCAATATGGCCTACGAGGCCAACTTCGATGCGGTGATTCCCTACTGCAACGTCGAGCTTGGTGAGATTCAGGCGCTTACCCAGGACACGATTTTCTCGCGCAGCCCGGAAGGTGTGCGACGCACCGGCATTTTCATCGGCGGTCGTGAATTCGATCTCGCGCTTAAGATGCTGGCGGCGGCGCGCGCGGCCATGGTGCCGCCCTTTACCGTGTCGGTCATGGCCGATCCCAGTGGCGCCATCACCACGGCTGCGGCGATGGTGGCCTTGGCCGAGTTGTGGTCGGTGAAGACCGTCGGTGGCGATCTCGCGGGCCACCGTGTATGCGTGTTGGGTGGTACCGGTCCGGTGGGGGTGTGCACCGCTCTGCTCGCGGCCCGCTGCGGGGCACAGGTTGCGATTGTCAGCCATCAAGGACGTGGCGCGGCGATGGTCGCGGCCGACCGTATCAGTCGTGCCCACGGCGTGAACCTCGATGGCTTGGATGGCAGCTCGCCAGCGGCGGTGCGCGCCTGGTTGCCCGAGATAGACATTCTGTTCAGTGCCGCGCGTGCCGGTGTTGAAGTGATCGATGGCGAGACCTTGCGTGTCGCTAGCCGCCTCAAAATTATCGCTGACGCGAATGCTGTGCCACCGGCCGGTATCGCCGGCGTCGGTGTGAAAGACAAAGGCAAGCCCTTGACCCTCGCCGACGGCCACCAGGCCAGCGCGCTCGGTGCGCTCACCATCGGCGACATCAAGTACAAGGTTCACACCGCGCTGCTGCAACAAATGTATGAAGCATCCAGCCCGGTGTTTCTGTCCCACGAGGAAGCTTTTGCGACCGCGCGTGAGATCGTCGCTCGCTCGAAGAAATAGGCTGCTGATCGTCGCCCGCACTGCGCGTGCTCTCGCCCAGATGGCGCGCGAGGCGGGCTTCGAGGCGCATGTCATCGATCTTTTCGGTGACCAGGACACGCGTTTCGCTGCACGCACCACTACCGCGCTGACGCCCAATCGATATTTCGATTTCAACGCTGGCGAATTGCTGGGTGCGATTGCGGGCCAACAATGTCTAAACGGGCCGATGCCCATCGTGTGCGGCAGCGCCTTCGAGCGTGCGCCGGCGCCGCTTGCCGCCATGGCCCGTCACTATCGCGTGTTGGGATGTGAGGCCGAGGTCTATCGACGCCTGCTCGACCTGCCGGCATTGTTTGAGACCTTGCGCCGCGAAGAAGGCATCGACACACCGATCACTAGCTGGCAGGCGCCGACCCGTCCGGGTGACTGGCTACGCAAGCGCATTGGTGGCAGCGGTGGCGATCACATTGAGCAGGCGCAAGCGGCGCGGTGCGCGAGCCGTGAATACTATTTCCAAAAGCGTGCGTGGGGCGCGAGCCGCTCGGCCCTGTTCATCGCCAATGGTCGCGAGTGTCGCTACTACGGCTGTGCCGAACATCTGCGTTGGCATGGCAGTGCGAGCTTTCGTTACGAAGGTGCGCGCCGCCTGCTGAACGTGCCCGCCAGTTTACGCGCTGGTCTCGAACGTATCGGCGCTATCCTCACGGCACGGCTCGCTTTGCGCGGCTGTTTCGGCATTGATTTTCTATGGCGCGAAGACGCACGCCTGACACTGCTGGATATCAATCCACGACCGACGGCGACCCTCGAGCTGTGGCCTGAGCGGCACCGTATGTTCAGCGCTCATCTCGCGGCTTGTACCGAGGAAACGCTCTTGTATAGTAGCCCGCAAGCTGACACACAACGCGCGCATCTGATCCTGTATGCCGATGCGCCGTGGCGGGTTGCCGACGGTCTTGCGTGGCCGGCCTGGATTGCAGATCAGCCGCGCGCAGGCACACCGATGCCACGAGGCGCGCCCTTGTGTACCTTGCAGGGCGAAGGCGCGACGCCAGCCGCGCTGGAAGACAATCTGCTGCAGCGCTATCGAAGTCTGCGCACGCTCATCGGTGAGCATGCGCAAGCGGTGTTGCCGGCGTCGCTCAGCATAAGAATCATGTGAAGGGGAGCAAGCATGTCGGAACTCACACTCGATCGGAGCTGCAACGTCAATCTGGCAGTCCAGCCGCTGGTTGCGGAGTTACGCGACAAGGCCGCGCAATATCGTGTCGGTGTCAGTCGTCTCGACAACGGCGTGACCATCATCGATGCCGGCATCGCCCATATCGGTGGATTGGAAGCGGGACGCATCGTCAGTGAAATCTGTATGGGTGGCTTGGGCCGCGTGAGCTTCACCAGCGCCGCGCCTTGCGCACGCTGGCGCTGGCAGGTGAATGTCACCGCCAGTCATCCACTGATCGCCTGCCTCGCTTCGCAGTACGCCGGCTGGAGTTTGAATCATGGCGAAGGCAAGGGCGCGTTTTTCGCATTGGGCTCGGGGCCGGCGCGCGCCATGGGCAGCAAGGAAGCCTTGTTCGAGGAACTCGGTTATCGTACGCCTGCTGGTGACACCGTCATCGTGCTGGAAGTAGATAAGCTGCCGCCGGCACCGATAGCCGACAAGGTTATTGAACGCTGCGCTATCCGTCCTGAGCAATTGACCATGATTCTGACCCCCACCACCAGTCTCGCCGGTGGCGTGCAGATCGTTGCACGTGTGCTCGAAGTGGCGCTGCATAAGCTGCACGAACTCAAGTTCCCGCTCGCGCAATTCGTCGATGGCGCGGCCAGCGCGCCGCTGCCGCCGCCCTCACCGAATTTTATGACCGCCATGGGCCGTACCAATGACGCCATCCTGTTCGGTGGCCAGGTGCAGCTCTATGTCGATAGCGATGACGATGCCGCGCGCGCACTCGCCGAGCAGATGCCGTCTTCCGCGTCGCGCGATTTCGGTCGGCCGTTCGCGCAGATCTTCAAAGGCTATGGTTACGATTTCTACAAGGTCGATCCGATGCTGTTCTCACCGGCGCAAGTCACGGTGACCAACGTCAAGAGCGGCCACAGCTTCAGCGGTGGAGGCTTGCACGAGGACTTGCTGGAGCAGTCTTTCGGCGCGTGAGTTCATCCGCTCGCGCAGCGCGCATCGTCATCTTCACCGACGAACCAGGCTGGCATGGTGCGCAGCTCAAGGCCTGGTTCGCGGCTCATGGTGCACAGGCTGAGTATGTCTCGCTCATGGATTGCCATGTCGATCTACAGGCGAGCGCTGCAGGTCTTATGCTCGGTCCTTGCGGTGCCGCGCTGCCCGACGGTGTATTCGTGCGAGGTATCCCGGGCGGCTCGCTCGAAGCGATCACCTTGCGTCTCGACATTCTCCATAGCCTCGCCGCGCTTGGCGTGTCGGTGATCAATTCGGCGCGCACCATCGAGCGCACCGTCGACAAAGGCATGACCAGTCTGCTGTTGCACAAGCACGGCGTTCCAACCCCCGAGACCTTTGTCAGTGAATCCCTGGAGCGTACGCGCGCCTATGTCGAGGCGACGCTCACGCGCGGCGTGAGCTTGGTCAAGAAGCCCTTGTTCGGTTCGCAGGGCCGGGGGCTACGGCGCGTGCGCTCAATGAGCGATCTTGCTTATCTCTTGCCGGGCGAGGTCTGCTATCTGCAACACTTTGTCGCGGGCGATGGGGCACCGTATCGCGACTATCGCGTGATGGTGGTGGAAGGCTGCGCGGTGGCTGCCATGGAGCGTGTCAGCGATCACTGGATTACCAATCGCGCCCAGGGTGCGAGCTGCCACGCCTTGCCACTCGACGAAGAACTCGCCCATTGGGCGCAGGCCGCCGCGCAGGCGGTCGATGCCGATTATGCCGGAGTCGATCTGCTGCGCGCCGTCGATGGACGCTGGCTAGTGACTGAGGTCAATGGCATTCCGGCGTGGCAGGGATTGCAGTTCGCTACCGACATCGATATCACCGCACAGCTGGCCAGCGCCTGCCTGCGGCGTATCGAAGCCGCGCGCTCGTGAGCATCTCGCAACAGCGACTGGCGTCGGTGCTGGTCAAGGCTTGTCGTATGGATGTGGTGGCGTTCAAGCCTGGCAATGTCAGCCTGTGGGCGGCGGGCCATGCCATGCAGGCCGAGGACTTTCTGCGCAGCGCGCGCGCGGCAGTGCCTTGTTTGACTAAGGCCCACGCCAGCGTTGGTGTGCGGATCGAATCGGCCATCAATGCAACCATGGCTGCGGTCGGCTGCAATACCAATCTCGGTATCGTGTTGCTGCTCGCGCCGCTGGCGCACGCCGCCGAGGATGAGTCTCCGAGTGATTTGCGCACACGTCTTGCGCGCGTGCTGCGTGCGCTCGATCGTGAGGATGCCGCCGCCTGCTTTCGTGGCATCTGTAGCGCGCAACCCGCCGGACTTGGTGAAGTCGCGGACGGTGATGTGCGCGCGCCACCGGACATCGACCTGCTGCATGCGATGCGACTCGCCGCCGTACGCGACCGCATTGCCGCAGCCTATGTCAGTGACTACCGCGAAATCTTTGAAGTGGGCGTGCCGCTGTTGGCGGCAGCGCGCCGACGCTGGCATTCCCTGGCCTGGGCAACCACTGCCTGCTATCTGCATCTGCTCGGCCTCGAGCCCGATACGCACATCGCAAGAAAGTGGGGAAACGCCGTTGCAGAAGGGGTTTCCGCGCGCGCCCGAGCGGTGGAATCAGCCTTTAAAGCGTGCGAGAATCCACGCGCCGCCGTCGCCCAGTTACGGGCCTTCGACGACGAATTGAAATCAAGAGGCGTCAATCCGGGAACCAGCGCGGACCTCACCGTGGCATGCGTCGCGGTGCTGCTGCTACAAGCACGTCTCGCGTGACAATAACAAACCGGACGCGTGCTCAATCACAAGCGGCACGTGTATACGAACGCTGACGAGGTGTTGGCGAAATGTCGATTTTCAAAGCACTCTTCGCAACTCAAACTGCACAATCCGCAGCATTAGAAGGAGAACAAGGCATGGCAGTGGTAGATCGTGTTCTAGTAGGTGAATCGCTGGTCGGTGACGGTAACGAAGTCGCCCACATCGATTTGATCATGGGACCGCGCGGCAGTGCCGTCGAGGTTGCATTCTGCAATAGCATCACCAACAACAAGGACGGCTTCAGCAGCCTCCTCGCGGTGGTCGCGCCCAATCTGGCCGTCAAGCCGAACACCGTGATGTTCAACAAGGTGACCATCAAGGGTTCCAAGCAGGCCGTGCAGATGTTCGGCCCGGCCCAACGCGGCGTTGCGATGGCGGTTGCCGACAGCGTCGAGGATGGCACCATCCCGGCCGCCGAAGCGGACGACATCTTTATCTGTGTCGGTGTGTTCATTCACTGGCTGGCGGAAGACAACGCCAAGATCCAGGACTACAACTACCAGGCCACCAAGCAATCGATCCAGCGCGCTATCGCGCGTTCGCCGAAGGCTTCGGAAGTGGTCGCGAAGAAGGGCTCGGTGGATCATCCGTTCCAGGCCCACAGCTGATAGCGCGCGGTCTGCACCGACCGCTGCACGACGCCCCGCCTCGGCGGGGCGTTTTTTTTGATACTTGTTTTTTCTACAGGCGTGCGTGGGTGATGCGGCCGTCGTGCAGCGCGGTCGCGACCAGCGCACCGGCCACGCCTTGCGCGGCGAGCGTATGTAGATCGGTTTCGTCGCGCACGCCGCCGGCGGCATAAACCGCACAGTGCGGCGCGCGCGCGCGCAACGCGGCCAGGCCCTCAAAGTCGGGGCCGCCACCGCTGCCGACCCGCGCGAGGGTCATGTGGATGAGCCGTGCCGGCCACAGTGTCGGGTTGTCGAACAATTCGACACAGCCAAGCTTTTCGCCCTGCGGTCCGCGGTCCAGCGACAACACGCGACGTGTTATCGGTAACGCTGTGCAGAGTGCGTGATAGTCGGTGAGCGTCGATAGCGATTCACTGCCCAGCACGTAATCGATGTTCGGCAGATCGGCTAGACCCGCGAGTTGGGTGCGCGAGCCAAGACCCGCATCCAGCCACACGCGCAATTGTGGATAACGCGCGGCGAGTTCGCGCACCACCTTGGCGTGGTCGGCGAGACCGGCGATGGCATCGAGATCGGCGATATAGAGTTGCGTGAAGTCGCGATAAGCAAGCAGGCCGTCGACCACCGCCAGTGGCTCGGCACACGCGGCAAAGGGCGTGACCAGTGCGCGATAATTTTCGCGCTCGCCGCGTCGTGCGTGCACCACGATGCCGCCTTTGAGATCGATGACTGGAATGATGTCCATGCCGTTTGCCGTGGGTGATGATCAAGTGCGCGTTGCATGGTACCGCAGGCAGATAGGTCATGACGCTGGCACGTGTCTGACCATCGACGCTGGTCGCGTTGTTCGTCTACAGTGCCGGACATGAGGTCATTGAAGTGCGATTGACGGACGACGCATGAAGGGCGCTTTGTTCGGTTGGGACATCGGTGGTGCCCATCTCAAGGTCGCGAGCCTGGCTGCCGACGGTCGTCTGCTCGCCGTGTACCAACTTGCCTGTCCGTTGTGGCAGGGCCTGACGCAGTTGGAGCGCGCTTGCGCGGCACTTGGTGTGGCGGCGATGTCGCCGCAGGCCGTGCACGCGGTGACCATGACAGGGGAGTTGTGCGATGTCTTTCCTGATCGCGCGAGCGGTGTGCGCGACATTCTCGATTGTCTGGCCAAGGTCTTGGGCAGACGCGCTACGCTGCGTGTGTACGGAGGGGACGCAGGCTGGTTGAGCCCGCGTGCGGCGAGCGACGCGGCTGCTGTGGTGGCCTCGGCCAATTGGCTGGCGCTTGCCAGTCTGGTCGCACGTCATGTCGCGCAGGGTGTGCTGCTCGACATCGGCAGCACGACCACGGATGTGATCCTGCTGGAGCATGGCGAAGTACGTTGCCAAGGGCGCGACGATGGCACCCGTCTCGCCAGTGGCGAGCTGGTCTATACCGGCGTGGTGCGCACAGCCGTGATGGCGGTGTGTCGTCAGGTGCCGGTGCGAGGCATCTGGCAGCATCTCGCCGCCGAACATTTTGCGACCATGGCCGATGTCTACCGTCTGCTTGGTCAGCTCGACGAGAGCCACGATCAAATGGCCACAGCCGATGGTCGTGGCAAGAACATCGAGGCCAGCGCACGACGCTTGGCGCGCATGCTGGGGCGCGATCTTGATGTGGATGCGAGCCTCGCCGACATGCAGGGTGTGGCGCGCCATCTCGCCGCTATGCAGAGGCGTGAAATTGAAGATGCAGTGGCCTTGCAGGCCAGCCGCGCCGAGCATGCGGGTAGTGCCTTGCCGATCATTGGCGCCGGCGCCGGTGCTTTCGTTGCGGCACAGGTGGCACACGCGCAAGGGCGCCGCTATCTGCCGTTTCAGGCACTGCTGAAGTCGGTAACCAATTCTGCACTCGCCGCCGAGGCCACGCTCGCCGCAGCGGCGGTGGCGGTAGCCAAGCTGGCCTGGCTGGCGCAATGAATGCGCTGCCTACACCGAGGCGGGTCGAGGTCGAATACTGGCCCGATACGGCTTTACGCGTGCAACGGCTCGCGGCGCGCCCATGGTTCGCATTCCTCGACAGTTGTCGCTTCGCGGCGGGCAGCGGACGTTATGACATCGTGGCCTGGGATCCAGCCATGTGTCTGCGCACTACTGATGCCGTGACAACAATTGATGTCGGTGCCACACAACGACGCGTCAACGACGATCCCTTCGTTGTGTTACGCACCGCGCTCGGACCTACCATCGAAAACTTCGATCTGCCGTTCTGTGGCGGCGCGATTGGTGCGTTCAGCTACGATCTCGCACGGCGTTGGGAGGTCTTGCCCACGCGCGCCATGCGCGACATCGCGCTACCGGAGATGGCGGTCGGTATCTATGATCGCGCGCTGGTGGTGGATCATGAAACGCAGCGTGCGTGGTTCGTGCATCGTGGTTTGAATGCCGCCGAGGTCGCACAGGCGCTTGCCCTGCTAGCGGTGCCGCGCACCCTCACACCGGTGGTGCTGGGGCCGCGTTTCGTGGTCACCGCCGAAGTCTCGCCGGAGCTGAGCTTTGCTGAGTATGCGGCCGCATTCGCGCGCATCAAGCGCTATCTTGTCGACGGCGATTGCTACCAGGTGAACTACACCCAGCGCTTCTCGGCGCGTGCCGAGGGCGATCCCTTCGATGCCTATCTGCGTCTGCGGCGGTTGAACGCCGCGCCGTTCGCCGCCTTTCTGCGTTTGCCCGAGGCTGCGGTCTTAAGTTCCTCACCGGAGCGTTTCATCCAGGTGCGTGGCCGCGCCATCGAGACGCGTCCGATCAAGGGCACGCGTCCGCGCGGTGAGGACGCGGTGAGTGACCAAGTGTTGGCGTCGGCGTTGGCCGCGAGCGACAAGGATCGCGCCGAGAACGTCATGATTGTCGATCTCTTGCGCAATGATCTGGGCAAGAGCTGCGCGGTCGGCAGCGTGGCGGTGCCGCAGCTGTGCGCGGTGGAGTCCTATGCGCGTGTCCACCATCTGGTCAGCAGCGTGCGTGGCGAATTACGCGCCGAGGTTGACGCACTGCAAGCCTTGCGTGATTGCTTTCCCGGTGGCTCGATTACCGGCGCCCCCAAGCTGCGCGCCATGCAGATCATCGAGGAGCTGGAACCGACTCGACGCAGCATCTACTGCGGCGCACTGGGCTATCTCTCCCACGACGGCCAGATGGACACCAATATCGCGATACGCACCTTGTTGTTCCAGCACGAGCGACTCTATTGCTGGGCCGGCGGTGGCATCGTCATGGATTCCGAACTCGAAGCTGAATACCAGGAGAGTCTGGACAAGGCCGCCGCGTTGTTGAACGTATTCGCTGATGCCGCCGTCCGATATATGGGTGCTTAAGCTCGGCGGCGCGATGCGCACCGCCGAGGAACTGCCGGCCTGGCTCGCGGCCTGCGTCGGCGACGCCGCGCTTGCGACCCGCTGCGTAGTGGTTGCCGGTGGCGGTGGGTTCGCCGATGAGGTGCGCGCGTTGCAAGCCCATTGGCATTTTGATGACCAGCTCGCCCACCAACTCGCGCTCGACACCATGCGCCTCAATGCTCGACTGCTCCATGCTCTGGCGCCGGATCTTCCGCTGTGTACGTCGATCGCTCTTGGCAATCTTGATGCACACGGCGGGCTTATCTGGTTGCCACCACCGCGCTTCGCTTCACCGCAATTGCCAGCCTCGTGGTCGGTGACCTCCGACAGCGTGGCGCTATGGCTGGCCCAGACCCTGGGCGCACGTGCCGTGCTGCTGGTGAAATCGCTGCCACCGGCGGCGCTGCTGGCAGACAGCGCCGCGAACCTCGCCGCACAAGGCGTGGTGGACGCCCATTTCCCGCTGCTGCTGGCGCAGGGCAAGGTCGCAGCGCGCCTGCTCAGCAAGGTTGGCGTTGGCGATTTTCAGCGACATCTTCACGCCGGCACCTTGCCTGGTGTGGGCGTCAGCTGAAACCAAGGCGCGCTTCAAGTCCGATCCTTGCTGGGCCGCTAAAGGGCTGACGCCGACGCCATCCCCGGAGCCCCGCGCATGCACAAGCTGATCGAAAAACTGAGTCTGGCCCAGCAGATGTATCTGCAGGCAGGGCTCGCCACGGCCTGGTTGGCACTGACCGCGCTGGTGGCCTCGGTGCCGATCGCAGGCCACGATCCGCGCGCGCTTGCGCTGGTGGTAGGAGCGAGCGGCACGGTGCTGTTGTTCGCGCTCGCTCATGTCTGCGGCAGCCACGCCAGCCAGCGGGCCGAGACGATGGTGAATGGCCTGAAGGCCCTCGCCAACGGCAACCTTGGCATCGCTTGCAAACTCAGCGGGCGCGATGAATTTGCATGGATGGCCTGGGAATACCAGTGCGCACGCAAGAAGCTGGCCGATATTCTGGTTGGCGCTCTGCACAGTTCGCAACAACTGGCGGCGGCCGCCGAGCAACTCTCGGCGGGCACCGGCAAGAGCAAATCCCATGCGACGCGTCAGCGCGGCGAACTTGAGCAGGTGGCTGCCGCGATGCATCAGATGTCGACTACGGTTGATGAAGTCGCCGGTCATGCGCAGCGTGCGGCCGATGCCGCCGTCGAAGCCGATCGCGAATCGAAGCGCGGCCTGGAAGTGGTGAAGGCCTCGGGGCGCACCATCGACGAACTGGCGGCCGAAGTGAGAACCACCGCCGAATTGATCGGCATGGTGAAGGACAGCACACTCAATATCGGTTCGGTGCTCGACGTCATTCGTGGCATTGCCGAACAGACCAATCTGCTCGCCTTGAATGCCGCCATCGAAGCGGCGCGGGCTGGCGAACAGGGCCGTGGCTTCGCAGTGGTGGCCGACGAAGTGCGTAGTCTGGCTAGCCGCACCCAGCAATCGACGCAGGAAATTCACGACATGATCGCGCGCCTGCAATCGGGCGCCAGCCAGGCGGTGGCGGCTATGGAGCAGGGCCGTCAGCGCGCCGAGGCCACCGTTGAACAGGCGCGCGTGGCGGCGACTTCATTGGGCGCGATCGCCGATATGGTCGACGCCATCCGGCGCATGAACGTGCAGATCGCCGAAGTCGCCGACGAGCAGAGCGCGACCGCACTCAGCATCAATCGCAGCATCGAAAGTATTAGTGGCATCGCCGCCGAGAGCAGCGAGGGTGCGACGCAGATCGCTGACGCCAGTGGTGAATTGGCGCGGCTGGCCACCGCCCTGCAACACAATGTCGGGCGCCTAGTGGTGAATTGAGACGGTGCGTCAGAACGGCAGACCCCTTAGATCGCGCAAAATGGCGAGGGCAAGCGGCAGGAATTAAAAAGGCTGGTGAGGCTGTTGTCAGCCTCACCAGCGAATGCAGCGCATCTTAGCTCCCATGCGAGGAGGTCTGGTCTAATGCCCAATTAGTCCCAGCTAAGAGCGCCGCCGGTTTGATACTCGGTCACTCGAGTTTCAAAAAAGTTCTTTTCCTTTTTGAGGTCGATGACCTCACTCATCCACGGAAATGGATTGCTGGCACCCGGATACTGTTCCGGCAAGCCGACCTGAGCGCAGCGCCGATTGGCGATGAAGCCGAGGTAATCCTCAAACATATTCGCGTTCAAACCGAGCACGCCACGCGGCATGGTGTCGTGCGCGTAGGCGATTTCCAGATCGACCGCTTCGCGTATCAAGGCGATGATCTGTTTCTGGAAGGCATCGGTCCACAGATGCGGATTCTCGACCTTGATCTGGTTGATGACGTCGATGCCGAAATTCATGTGCATCGATTCATCGCGCAGGATGTACTGGAACTGTTCCGCGACGCCGGTCATTTTGTTGCGCCGACCCATGGACAGAATCTGCACGAAGCCGACGTAGAAGAAGATGCCTTCGAACACGACGTAGAAAGCGATCAGATCGCGCAGCAGGCGCTGATCGGTCTCCAAGGTGCCGGTGTTGAAGGTCGGGTCGCCGAGGCTTTGGGTGAACTGCAAGGCCCAGGCGGCCTTGTTATGCACCGCCGGCACTTCACGGTACATATTGAAGACTTCGGCCTCATCGAGACCCAGGCTTTCGATGCAGTACTGATAAGCGTGAGTGTGCAGCGCCTCTTCAAAGGCCTGACGCAGCAGATACTGGCGGCACTCCGGGTTGGTGATCAGGCGGTAGACCGCCAGCACCAGGTTGTTGGCGACCAGCGAGTCAGCGGTCGAGAAGAAACCGAGGTTGCGCTTGATGATGGTGCGCTCGTCGGCGGTCAGGCCATCGGGATTTTTCCACAGGCTGATGTCCGCGTTCATGTTGATTTCCTGCGGCATCCAGTGGTTCGCGCAACCATCCAGATACTTCTGCCAGGCCCACTTGTACTTGAAGGGCACGAGCTGATTGAGATCGACCCGGCAGTTGATCATCTTCTTGTCGTCGACCGCGAGACGCTTGGCGCCGAACTCGACCTGCTCAAGGCCGGTCACGCCGCGCTCGCCGTCGTCATCCGCGTGCGCAGTCGGCGTCGAGGTACTGCGCATCACGCTGTGTTCAACACGGGTCTCCACGCGCACTTCCCGACGCACTTCTTCGCGCTCGAATTCCGCCAGTGCTTCGCTGGCGGCCATGGCGCGCGCGTGCCGTTCAGTCGGCGCCGCACTGGCGGTAGCCGGTTTGAACTTGGCGGTCGGATCATCCCAATTGAGCATCGTCATTCCCCTACGGTCGTCTCGTCGCGGGCGCTGCTTACTGGCAGGCTTCGCAGTCAGGGTCGAGTATCGAACACACCAGCGGGCCGTCGTCCGCCGTCGGCATCTTCTGCACGGCGTTCAGGCGGCCATCGGCCAGTGTGCTCTTCTCGACATGAGTGGCGCCCATGGTGCGCAGGTAGTAGGTGGTCTTGAGACCGCGTACCCACGCCAGCTTGTAGAGGTTATCGAGCTTGGCGCCGCTAGGCTCAGACATGTAAAGGTTCAAGGACTGCGCCTGATCCAGCCATTTCTGGCGACGCGAGCCGGCTTCCACTAACCAGCGCGGATCGACTTCGAAAGCGGTCGCGTACAGTTCCTTCAACTCGTTCGGAATGCGATCGATCTGCGCGAGGCTGCCGTCGTAATACTTCAGATCATTGACCATCACCTCATCCCACAGCTTGCGACGCTTGAGGTCGTCGACCAGGAACATGTTGACGACGGTGAAATCGCCCGACAGGTTGGCCTTCACGAACAGGTTCTGATAGATCGGTTCAACGGACTGACTGACGCCGCAGATGTTGGAGATGGTAGCGGTCGGCGCGATGGCCATGCAGTTCGAATTGCGCATGCCGACGGTACGCACCCGTTCACGCAAGGGCTCCCATTCCATGGTCGTGTCGTGGTTCATTTCGATGTAACCACCACGACCTTCCTCAAGCAGGCTGATCGAGTCGATGGGCAGGATGCCTTTGCTCCACAACGAGCCGTCATAGCTGTTGTAGGCGCCGCGCTCGGCGGCCAGATCGGTCGAGGCCTTGATCGCGTGGTAGCTCACCACCTCCATCGAGCGATCAGCGAACTTGATCGCCTCCTCGGTGGCGTAGGGGATGCGCAACTGATACAGACAATCTTGGAAGCCCATGATGCCGAGGCCGACCGGACGGTGACGCAGGTTGGCGGCCCGCGCGGTCGGCACGCTGTAGTAGTTGTAGTCGATGACGTTGTCGAGCATGCGCATCGCGATGCCGACGGTGTGAGCGATCTTCGCCTCGTCGAGCCGGCCGTCGCTAATGTGCTGGGCGAGGTTGACCGAACCCAGGTTGCACACCGCGATTTCCTGACCGGCGCGGGTGTTGAGCGTGATCTCGGTACACAGATTGGAGCTGTGCACGACACCGACATGCTGCTGCGGCGAGCGCAGGTTGCAGGCATCCTTGAAGGTGATCCAGGGGTGGCCGGTCTCATACAGCATCGCAAGCATTTTGCGCCACAGGTCGACCGCGCGCAGACGCTTGACGTTGCGGATCTGGCCGCGCTCGGCCATCTCTTCATACTGCGCGTACTTGCGCTCGAATTCCGGGCCGATGGCGTCGTGCAGATCGGTGACTTCATCGGGTGAGAACAAGGTCCACTGGCCGTCTTCGACGACGCGCTTCATGAACAGGTCTGGCACCCAGTTGGCGGTATTCATGTCGTGGGTGCGGCGGCGATCGTCGCCGGTGTTCTTGCGCAGTTCGAGGAATTCCTCGATGTCCATGTGCCAGGTTTCGAGGTAGGCGCACATCGCGCCCTTGCGCTTGCCACCCTGATTGACCGCCACCGCAGTGTCATTGGCGACCTTGAGGAAGGGCACCACGCCCTGCGATTTGCCGTTGGTACCCTTGATGTGAGCACCCATGCCGCGCACCGGCGTCCAGTCGTTGCCGAGACCGCCTGCATATTTCGATAGCAAGGCGTCGTCACGGATGGCGCTGAAGATGCCATCCAGATCGTCCGGCACCGTGGTCAGGTAGCAGGACGACAGCTGCGGCCGCAGGGTGCCGGAGTTGAACAGCGTCGGCGTGCTGCTCATGAAGTCGAAGGACGAGAGCAGATCGTAGAACTTGATGGTCCACGCTTCCGGCTCGATTTCATTGATGGCGAGGCCCATGGCGACGCGCATGAAGAAAGCCTGCGGCAGTTCGAAGCGGGTGCCGCGGCTCTGCAGGAAATAGCGGTCGTAGAGGGTCTGCAGGCCGAGATAGGTGAAGTTGAAATCACGCTCCGGCTTGAGCGCGGCGCCGAGGCGTTTCAGATCGTAGTTACCGAGGCGCGGGTCCATCAGTTCGAGATCGATAGCGCGTTTGACGTAGGCCTCGAAGTAGAGCGGGTAACGCTCTTCCATCTCGGTCTGGGTCGCTTCGTCGCGGCGATAGTTCAGGAAACTCAAGGCTTCCTGACGCAGGGTGTCGAGCAACAGGCGTGCGGCCACCAGGGTGTAATTCGGCTCACGCTCGATGAACAGGCGGCCGGCCATGGTCACGCCCTTGGACACGTCGGATTCCGACACGCCGTCAAACAGCGAACGCAGTGCTTCTTCGATCACGGTCGTCGGCACCGCGCCTTCGATGCCGTTGCAGGCTTCTTCCACCACTTTGCGCAGGCGGGTTTCGTCCAGCGGTACTTTGCTGCCATCAGCCAGCGTGACACGCAGCGTGCTGCGCGTTTCAGTCGGTTCCTGCTGCTTGCGCGCGGCCTGACGCTCACGTGCGCGTTCGTCTCGATAGAGCACGTAGGAACGCGCGATCTTGTGTTCGCCGGCGCGCATCAGTGCCAGTTCGACCTGGTCCTGGATGTCTTCGATATGGGTGGCGCCGCTGGCGGGCATGCGGCGGGTCAAGGCGCTCAGAATTTGATCGGTCAGTTCTTCGACACGGTGATGGATGCGGGTCGATGCGGCGGCACTGCTGCCTTCAACGGCGAGGAAGGCCTTGGTCAGGGCAACGCGAATCTTGTTGCCGTCGAAACTGGTGACCTTACCGTTGCGGCGTATGACTTTGAACTCCCCTGGCGCGGTCGCGCTGATGTCCGCAGTGGATTCCGCATGGGCATAGGCTGCTTGGGCCGAAGCCACCTCCCTGCGGACGGCCGCATTCTCAAATTCCATGTCGCCTCCCGATAATCGTCTACGTGGCAGCGACGGGCTGTCGTTGGCCCGCCTGATTGTTTTTCTGATCGCGGGCGACTGTATAGCACCACAAGAAAATGTGGTCAAGAAAATTCACAACCACAAGATAGTGTGGTTCTTTTGTGGATTAATGGCCCACAAGCTGGGCACAAACTGGGTACAAATTCGGGATAAAAGAACGGATCGCTAACGAGATCAGGCGCTTAGCTTGCGAGCAAGAAAGCCGGACGAAAGGTGAGGGAGTTGGGCCGTTTTGTGGCGCCGTTGTCAGCCTTCGACGGAGTGCAGGCGGTAGTGGTTCTAGCGGTTTGCGGAAGCTAACCCCGGCGCTCTAGACGACGGCGCTGGTCGCAATGTGCGCATGAATTCGCGCCTACAAATTCGGGCGCGAAAAATCCGGGCGCCAAGCCGGGCTAGCAACCGGGGTTCGAATCCGCGTCCCCCTGTGGGTGCGAATTCATTCGCACACTAAAAAAAGGCGCGCCTCAATCTTCAATCCACCGCGCCACGCAGATACAGCGGCAAGGCGTCCGTCACACCCACGCTCCCGCCGCGCCCATGCAGAGCCGCACCAAGGCGCGCGACATCCGCCGCGTGAGGATGGAGCAGACCAGCACGCGGGATGGCGGCGATGTCAGGCGCAAAGCGCGATTGATAAACCTGCCAGCCATTGCCGACCGCAAGCCATTGCGACGGATTGGCCACCATCACGGCCTCGGGCGCTATCACACAATCGGCGATGATCTGCTGACCCGCTGCGTCATCGTCCGCGAAGCGCACTGCCGCCAAGTAAATCTCATCGCGTCGCGCATCGAGCGCGGCCAACACCTGACGAGCACCGTGCAAGCGCGCGCCACCGGCCGCGAGCGCCGCCAGGGTGGAGATAGGCGCGAGCGGAAGGTCGCGCGCGAGGGCGATGCCTTGCGCCACCGCAGCGGCGACGCGCACCCCGGTAAAAGCGCCCGGGCCCTGACCAAAGGCGACTAAATCGAGCGCATTGCGCGTGATACCGGCCTCGGCCAGCACACGATCGACCATGGTGAATAGCAGGTCAGTGTGTTGTCGTGGCGCCAACTCATGCACTTCATAGAGACCATGAGCGTTCAGAATCGCGACCGAACAGGCGTCGGTCGCGGTTTCCAGCGCGAGAATATTCATGGTGCTCGAAACGCGCCGCCGGTAGCGACGCGCTTTTCGTTATAATCCGCGTCCATGATTGCGCCGGTCGATTGGTTCATTGGGTTTCGCTATATCTATGCACGGCGTGGCAATCATTTCAGTGGTTTCATTTCGCTGACCGCGATCATTGCCACCGCACTCGGGGTGACGGTGCTGTTGACCATATTGTCGATCATGAACGGTTTCGAGGGCGAGGTGCGCGATCGCATCCTTGGCCTTGCCGCTCATCTCGAGATCGATAGTCCCGCCGGTGGCGACTGGCGCGCGCTGTTGAAACAGGTCGGCGCCCAGCCGGGCGTGGTGGCCGCCGCACCTTACGTGACACGCGACGTGCTGATCGCCGAACGCGGCGCAGTCAGGGCAGTGGAAGTGCGCGGCATCGACGCCGCTCGCGAGATCGGCGTGACACAGATTGAAGCCCATCTCAAGACAGGTTCCCTGGCGGATCTCGATCACACGCCGTTTGGCGTGGTGATCGGTCGTGAACTGGCCGAGTCGCTGGGCGTGAATGTCGGCTCACGGCTGACCTTGATTACGCCCCAGCCCGGCGTCACGCCGGCCGGCTTGGTGCCACGTCTGAAGCGGTTCGTGATCACCGGCGTGTTCGAATTTGGTTTGCAGGAATACGACGCCGGTCTAGTACTGATCAATCTCGCCGACGCCCAACGCCTGTTTCGCAGCAACGATGCCATCGACGGCGTGCGCGTGAAACTGCTCGATGGTGGTCAGGCGACGGCGATGAAACAAGCCCTGGCCGCGACCCTCGGTCGCGACCCGCAAGGCGATAGTATCCGCGACTGGACCGATACCCATCGCAACCTGTTTCGCGCGCTGCGTATCGAGAAAACCGTGATGTTCGTGATTCTCGCGCTGGCTATAGGTATTGCGGCTTTCAACGTCGTTTCGATCCTGGTGGTGGCGGTCACCGACAAGCGCGCCGATATCGCCATGCTTGGCGCGTTGGGCCTTGCGCGGCGCGACGTCATGGGGGTGTTCCTGGTGCAGGGTGGTGTGACCGGTGCCATCGGCGTGGTGACGGGCGTCGCCTGTGGCGCACTGCTGTCTGCCAATATCGATGTCATTGTGGCCGGTGTCGAGCAGCTGTTCGGCTTTAAGGTCCTGTCGCCCGACGTTTATTACATCAGCAATATTCCCTCGGAGCTGCGCGCTGGCGATTTCATCGTCACCACCGTGCTGGCGGCATTATTGAGTCTCGCCGCGCCGCTTTATCCCGCTTGGTTGGCGGCTACCACCAATTTGAGCGACGGGCTGCGCCATGATTGAAACCGTGATCGATTGTCGCGCCGTTGCTCGTCGTTTCGACGACGGCGCGAGCGTGGTCGAGGTTTTGCGCGGCGTCGATCTGACAGTCGCGGCTGGCGAGACGTTAGCCATCACCGGCGCCTCGGGATCGGGCAAGAGCACGCTGTTGCACCTGCTGGGCGGACTTGATGCACCGGACAGCGGCAGCGTGCTGTTGTGCGGCCATGACATCGCCCAAGCTAGCGAGCGTGAACGTGCGCGACTGCGCAACGAGAATCTTGGCTTTGTCTATCAGTTCCATCATCTGCTGCCGGAATTCTCGGCGCTTGAGAACGTCGCCATGCCGCTCCTCATCGGACGGCGCTCGGCGGCGGAGGCGGCGCGGGTGGCGCGCGCCATGCTTGAACGCATCGGGCTTGGCCATCGCGTCGAACATCGACCGTCGGAATTGTCGGGCGGCGAGCGTCAGCGTGTCGCCATCGCCCGCGCCCTGGTCGGCACGCCGCGCTGCCTGCTGGCCGATGAGCCAACCGGCAACCTCGATGCACGCAATGCGGCGATGGCTTGTGATCTCTTGCTTGAGCTATGTCGTGATCAGAATGCAGCGGTGGTGGTGGTGACCCATGACGAGCGCGTTGCCGCGCGCATGCAGCGCCGTTTGCGCCTCGAAGAAGGACGCCTGCGCGTTACCGACCCGGCGTAGTCCGCGCGCGCCGTTGTTGGCGGCGCTGACGGAGGCGGTGGAGCAGGTGGAAGCGCCACAGCCAGCGTACCGAGAAATTACCGAGCGTCCCGGCGGTGACGCCACACAGAAAACTTCCCACCAGCAGCGGCAACCACAACTGCGAGAACATCGCGCTGAGATTGGCCCAAGTCGCATCGAAGTGCAGTTCGCCGAACTGCACTTCGTGGGCGGTGACAATGCCACCGACCTTGAGCGCGAACATGAACATCGGCGCGACGGTGATGGGGTTGGCTATCCATACCGCCGCCACCGTCACCGGTAGATTGGTGCGACACAGCAGTGACAACAGCATCGCGATCAGCATATGCATGGGCAAGGGCATGAAGGCCAGGAAGAAGCCCAGACCTACACCGCCCGCCACGGCGCGTCGCCCGAAATGCCAGATCTCCGGCGCATGCAGATACTCGCCCAACCAGCGACCCACGCGTGAATTCAGAATCGCATCGCGATTGCTGAAGTAGCGTTGAAGTTTCTGCTTGGGACTCATGCCGTGGCTGCTGTCTGATTCGCTCTAGTGATCAACGACGCTGCGCGTCTAGCGCGCCGACATGTTCGGTGCGCCGCGTGCAAAGGTCAAATGGGTTACACTCCAAGCCGCTAGTTCCGCGACTGTCATGGATGACGCATGCGACTTGCCGGCCTGCTATTTGTAATCGGTACGCTCGCTGGCCTGTTGGCCGGTGCACGGCCACATCTCGTCTTTTACACACTTCTATGTCTGCCGCTCTGTGCGCGCTGGCGCGTGTTGCCGCTGCTGTTCTTCCTGGGCTGCGGTTATGCATGGGCGGCGTGGGCAATCTTCCACGCTGAGCAAGAATTGTTGCCCGCAGCGCTGGAAGACGATGCCCTCGTCATCGGTGCACGCGTGGCGGGCTTCCCGATGACGGGCGCCTCGGGCACGGTCCTGGAACTGGCTGACAGTGCTGGCCGCGATGCCCACTCCGTCAATTTGCCTGCGCGCCTGCGCGTCACCTGGCGCGATCCACCCCAGCCACCACGTCTCGGTGACTGGTGTGAGCTGCATGTGCGTCTGCGCCGTCCCCATGGGCTCGCCAATCCGGGCGGGATCGATGTCGAGCGCGCGGCGCTGGTGCGTCATCTCGGCGCCACGGGTTATGTCATCGCCCATCCCGGCAATCGATGCGCGCATATCGCTACGCACCGCCAACTCGATGGCCTGCGCGCCTGGCTCTCACGTGGCATCGAGCGCGCGGTGATCGACAGCCAAGCGGTGGCGGCCATCAAGGCGCTTGCGGTCGACGATCGCAGTGCGCTGACGCGCGCGCAATGGGAGCTCATGCGTCGCACCGGCACCGCCCATCTGCTCGCCATCTCGGGTTTGCAGATCACGCTCGCCGCTGGCTGGTGTTTCGCTCTCTGTCGTTATCTGTTGGGCTTGGCTTGGGCATGGCGGCAGGACTATCTGGTCTTGCGTGCGGCATGGTTGGCCAGCGCGCTCGCGGCCTGGGCCTACACCTTGGTGGCGGGCGCCGGCGTGCCTTCGGTGCGCGCGGCGGTGATGGTGGGTTGCGCAGCGCTGGCCGCCTTGCGCGGTCGCCGAGCGCTGAGTTGGGACACCTTGCTTGCGAGTCTGGTCACGCTGGTCGTGTGGGATCCGCTGTGTCTGTTAGGCAGCGGGCTGTGGCTATCTTTCGGCGCCGTGGCGGTGCTGGTGGCGTTGTCTGGTTATCGTGAGCAATTGTCCGCGCTGCGCATGGCCTGGCGTACGCACCTGATCATGGCGCTGGCGCTCGCGCCGCTGACCGCCGTGTTGTTTGGTCAAGTGCCGTGGTGCGCGCCGCTGGCCAATCTGCTGGCGGTGCCGTGGAGCAATGTGTTCGTCGTGCCACTGGTGCTACTCGGCATGGTCTGTGCGCCGTGGGCACCGATGGCGGCCGCCTTGCTGTGGGATTGCGCAGCGCGTCTGTGGGCGCCGCTCGAACAATTGCTGGGCTGGATGGCGCAGGCGCCACCGCTGAGCTTGCATCACGACATCGGTCTGGTTGGCGCGTTGTTGTGGAGTGGCGGATTGGCGCTGCTGGCCCTGCCGCGCGCACTGCCGGGACGATCGCTGGGCGCGTTGCTGCTGGTCGTCGCGCTGCTGCCGCGCGAACGGTCGCTGGCCGAAGGCGAGTTCCGCATCACGCAATTGGACGTCGGTCAGGGTCTCGCGGTGCTGGTGCGTACACGCCGGTACACTTTGCTCTATGACAGTGGGCCGCGTTGGTGGGACGGCGGCGATGCTGGTGAGAGTGTGGTCGTGCCGGCCTTGCGCGCGCTGGGCGTTGCGCGGCTTGATGACCTTCTGATCAGTCATGCCGATCTCGATCATGCCGGCGGCGCGGCTTCCATCGTCGCGCAACTGCCGGTCGCGCGCGTGCTGACCAGCGAGGCCATTGCGTCATTGCGCAACGTCGTGACCACGCCCTGTCGCACCCCCTTGCGTTGGCAACGCGATGGCGTGACATTCGAAATCCTGCATCCGGCGCTGGGCGAACATAACGCGCCGCGTAACGACAGTTCCTGCGTGCTGGCGGTGTACGGCGCCTACGGTCGGCTGCTGCTGAGCGGCGATATCGAGGTCAATGTCGAGGAGATATTGCTCGCACATGACCGCCGCGCGTTGGCGGCTGAGATCTTGAGCGTGCCCCATCACGGCAGTACCACATCCTCGAGTCCCGCTTTCGTGCGCGCAGTGCGGCCACGGATCGCCCTGATCGCCGCCGGCCTGCACAACCGTTATCAACTGCCGCAGGCCGAGGTAGTGGCGCGTTACCGCGCCGTCGGCGCGCAAGTCATGAACAGCGCCGAGCAGGGCGCCGTGACTATCGATGTCAGCGCTAGTGGCTTGCAGGTCGAGAGCTATCGCGCGGCCCATTGGGGCTGGTGGCATCATCGCGCGCCTTGAGGTGGCGCGCGCAGCGCCACTTTCGAGGGAAGGCGCGGTTTGCTAATGTCTGCCGCTGTCCGGTCGCGGGCCCGACGCTTTTCAGGAGAATCTCAACTCGTGTTAGAAATGGTGATTGCCGGCGGCATCGTGATGCTGCCGTTGCTGGCCTGTTCCGTCGTCGCGCTCGCGATCGTGATCGAACGCTTCTGGACCCTGCGGAAAAAACGTGTGGTGCCGGACAATCTCGTCGCCCAGGTCTGGCAGTGGGCACAGGCCGGCACGCTGGACGAGCGCCGTGTGCAGGCGCTGAAGGCCGGTTCACCGCTGGGTCGAGTGTTGGCCGCCGGCCTCGCTCATCGTCATCGCGATCGACAGATCATGAAGGACGGCATCGAGGAAGTTGGTCGCCACGTGGTGTTCGAGCTCGGACGCTATATCAACGTGCTCGGTACGATAGCCTCGATTGCGCCCCTGCTGGGCCTGCTCGGCACCGTGATGGGCATGATCCGTATCTTCTCGGCGGTCACCAAGCAGGGCGTGAGCGACCCGTCGATTCTGGCCGGCGGTATCGCCGAAGCCTTGATCACCACCGCCAGTGGCCTGGTGGTCGCGATACCCGCCTTGATGTTCTATCGCTATTTCAATCGTCGCATCGAAGGTTTCGTGGTTGGCATGGAGGGCGAGGCGCTCAAGCTGATCGAAGCGCTGCACGGCGAGTCTGGCCACAATGCGGGACTCAAAGCATGAATTTCCGTGCGCCGCGCAACGAGGATTTCGAACTCAACGTCACGCCCTTGATCGACGTGGTGTTGGTGCTGCTGATTTTCTACATGGTGTCGACCACCTTCGTCAGCGAATCAAAGATGGAATTGACCTTGCCCCAGGCCAGCAAGGAAGTGCCGAGCGAACCGCCAGACAAAATAGACATTGCCATCGATCACCAAGGCAATGTGTTCGTCAACAACCAGGCCTTGCTCAACACTCAGCTCGACACCCTGCGTCGGGCCTTGAACGCTGCGCACAAGAGCGGCGCCGAACCGGTAGTGATCATCAGCGCCGATGCCGCCGCCAGCTACCAGTCGGTGATCGACGTGATGGATGCCGCGCGCCAGGTCGGCCTCTACAAGATTACTTTTCCGACCCGGGTGCGCGCCGACCAATGAATGACCTGTGCTACGCGCCGCTCGCCCAGTCATGAACGATACTCTGCACAACCTCGTCGACGACATCTGGTATGGCCGGCATCCTGCCCGCCTGGCACTGCTGCCCTTCAGCTGGCTGTATCGCGGCGTGTTCGCGCTGCGCCGCACGGTGTATGAGTCACGACTGTTGAACGTCTATCGTGCACCGGTGCCGGTGATCGTGGTCGGCAATATCACCGTCGGTGGCACGGGCAAGACGCCGCTCGTGATCTGGATCGCACGCAAGCTCCAAGAATACGGCTTCAAACCCGGCATCGTCGCGCGCGGTTATCGTGGCGCGGCACGCCACTGGCCGCAGCAGGTGCGCGCCGATAGCGATCCGATCGCGGTCGGTGATGAAGCGCTGGTGCTGGCGCGCCGCACCGGACTGCCGGTCGCGGTCGGGCCGCAGCGCAGTGCCGATATCGCGGCCTTGTTGAAGCATGCGGGGGTTGACATCATCGTCTGCGACGACGGTCTGCAGCACTATGGGATGGCGCGCGACCTCGAGATCGCGGTGTTGGACGGCGTGCGGCGCTATGGCAATGGCGCCTGCCTGCCGGCCGGGCCCTTGCGCGAGCCGACCACGCGTCTGACCACGGTTGATCTGCTGGTGACCAATGGGCTGGCGGCGCGTGGTGAATTCGCGATGCGCTATCTGGCGACCGCCATGCATCGGGTCGGCCAAGTGGACGACAAGGTATCATTCGCCGATTTTGCCGACAAAGAAGTGCACGCAGTCGCGGCCATCGGTAATCCCGACAGCTTCTTCGCGCTATTGAAGCGCAACGGCTTTCGCGTCAAGCAACATGTCTTTCCCGATCATCATCTGTTCACGCGCGAAGAGCTGACCTTCGGCGATGATCTCGCGGTTATCATGACCGAGAAGGACGCCGTCAAGTGCGAGCACTTCACCGATCTACGGCTGTGGTACGTGCCGATAGACGTCGAATTGCCGGATGTTTTCGAACGGCGCTTCAAGATGCTGCTGCAAGAGGTGTTCGATGGACAAAAAGCTGCTTGATCTTCTGGTCTGCCCGGTGACCAAGGGACCCCTGCTCTACGATCGCGACAAGGATGAGCTGATCTCGAAATCCGCGCGTCTCGCCTATCCGATACGCGACGGCATCCCGGTCATGCTCGAAGACGAAGCGCGCGAGCTGACGGAGGACGAAGTGGCGCGCCTGTCGGCATGAGCTTCAAGGTTTATATCCCGGCCCGTTACGCCGCCACCCGTCTGCCCGGTAAACCGCTGCTCGAAATCAACGGCAAGCCACTCATTCAACATGTGTACGAACGCGCCATGGCGAGCGGCGCGGCCGAGGTCGTGATTGCGACCGACGATGAGCGCATTGCGCGCGTGGCGCGAAGTTTCGGTGCAACGGCCTGCATGACCGGGGCAGACTTGCCGTCAGGCACTGATCGCATCGCCGCTGCGGCGCGCGCGCGCGGCGAGGCCGACGCGCAGGTCATAGTGAATGTGCAGGGCGATGAACCGCGCATGCCGGCGGCGGTGATCCGTCAGGTGGCGACATTGGCCGAGGATCCGAGCTGCGATATCGCGACGGTGTGCGAGCCCCTCGCCGAAGACCAGTTGTTTGATACCAACGTCGTCAAGGTAGTGCGCGATGACAGTCAGCGCGCGTTGTATTTCAGCCGCGCGACCCTGCCCTGGAGTCGCGATGAATTCGCCAACGGTGGACGTCACACCGCGCAGCTCGCCTTGTATCGTCGCCATGTCGGCATCTATGCCTATCGGGTCGGCTTCCTGGCGCGCTTCGTCGCGAGCCCGCCCGGCGCGCTTGAGCGTCTTGAAAGCCTCGAGCAATTGCGCGCACTCGGCTTCGGTGCACGGGTGGTGGTGGCCGATGCGCTTGAGCCCTGCGGTATCGGTGTCGATACACCGGCCGATCTCGAACACTTGCGTCGCGGCGCGGTCTGATCGAAGGCCGCCACACGCTGCGCGCGCGACTGGCACCGCGCGCTGAACGGAACCTAGTCTATGTCGCACATCCTGTTCGTATGCACCGGCAATATCTGTCGTTCGCCAATGGCGGCCGGCATGTTACGCACGGGGCTGGTCGAAAGTGGGCAGGGTGCCCTTCATATCGTCGAATCGGCCGGTATCCATGCGGTGGTCGATGCGCCGCCGACGCCGAATGCACTCAAGGTCGCGGCTTCCTACGGTGTCGACATCAGCGCGCATCGGGCGCGCGGGTTCGAAACAGAGGATTTCCAAGGTTTCGAATGGATCTTCGCGCTGGACAGTGGTCACCTCGACTTTCTGCGTCAAGTGAAACCCAGCGACTATGACGGTGAACTGACGTTGTTGCCGGCCGCACAGGGTCATCGCAGGCTCGAGATTGCGGACCCCTACGGCCGCTCACGTAGCGCGTATGAGCGCTCAGCGCGCCTGATTGCCGAAGGCGTCGGGATGATCCTGGCTGGAATACTGGAACGCGCGAGTGCGGCGCGATTGGCAGAGCTCAGCGGGCGCGGTAAGTAATGCGGCCCTTGGACAGGTCGTAGGGAGTCAGTTCGACGGTGACCTGGTCGCCGGTCAGGATACGGATGTAGTTCTTACGCATCTTGCCGGAAATGTGGGCGGTGACGAGGTGGCCGTTTTCGAGTTCGACCCGGAACATGGTGTTGGGCAGGGTTTCCACCACTTTGCCCTGCATTTCGATGTGATCTTCTTTTGCCATATTGCTCTGTTGATTGGTCTCCGGGACGGCGCGCCACGCGGCGGGCGCGCGAGTGGCGGCATTGTGCCTCAATCACCTGAGGTGGCCAAGCCCGAATAGGGGAGGTGATCTCAGGCCGGGCCGGCGTTCCGCGTCCACTCGCCATTGATATAGAACTCAAGCGGGGCGTATTCGTGCTTATAGGACATCTTGCGGCAGTCGCGGATCCAGTAACCGAGATACACCCACGGCAGGCCCATCGCTGCGGCCCATTCGACCTGCTTCAAGATGGCCTGACGACCAAGACTGCGTTCCGCCTCGCCGGGCGCGAAGAAGGTGTAGACCGAAGACAGGCCATCGCCCAGCCGGTCGACCACCGCCACCGCCAGCAATTCCTGCGCGCGGCGGAATTCGTAGAACGTGGTGTCACACCACAGCGCGGTAAGAAAGCTCATATAGGCACTGGGATTGGTCGAGTCCATGTGCGAGTCGGGATGGCGCGCCTTGAGATAACGCTCATAGAGCTGAAAGTGTTCGCGCTCGAAGCGTGCTGAGCACGCGTGCACCTCAAGATCGGCGTTACGCACGAGAGTTCGTCGCTGCGCGCGATTGGGAGCGAATTCGCTGACCGCGACGCGCACCGCAATGCAGGCATGACAGTTCGCACAATGGGGACGGTAGACATGGGTGCCGCTGCGCCGAAAGCCGTGCGCTGACAGCCAAGTGTAGGCGTCGACGCTAAGATTGATGCGCGGATCGGCGAACATTGTTACCGCCTCACGCTGGGGCAGATAGCCGCATTCGTGGGGCGGCGAAGTGAAGAAACCGAGCCGTGGCGTGCTGGGCGGTTCGGTCATGACGGTAGCGTGGTGACTTGCCAGGCAGTCGCTGCCGGCGGTTTGTCTACCAGGGTGGCCAGACGTTGCGCGAAGACATCGCGCGACATATCACGCGCACCAAGGCTGGCTAGATGATCGGTATGAACCTGGCAGTCCAACAAGGCATAGCCCCAAGCGCGCAGCCATTGGCAGAGTGTCACCAAGGCAATCTTCGAGGTATCGCGTTCATACGAGAACATCGATTCACCAAAGAACACGCGGCCAATGGCGACACCGTAGAGACCGCCACACAATTGACCATCGCGTCGACATTCAATCGAGTGGGCGTGACCTTGGGCATGCAGGGCGAGATAGGCGCTGCGCATCTCGGCTGTAATCCAGGTGCCTGTTTCTTCGTCACGCGGTGCTGCGCAGGCATCGATGACTGCGGCGAAGTCGCGGTCGATACTCAACGCAAAACCGCCGTTGCGTATGCGCTTGGCAAGACTGCGTGAGACATGCACTTCGTCGGGCTGCAATACCGCGCGCGGATCCGGTGACCACCACAATATCGGTTGGCCGGGTGAGTACCAGGGAAAAATGCCGCGCCGATAGGCACTAAGCAGCGTCTCGACACGCAGGTCACCGCCGATAGCGAGCAGACCGTTGGGTTCGTCGAGCGCATGACTTAAAGGCGGGAATGCGGTCGCCATGCGCCGTGTGCCGACCCAATACAAGGGTTCCTGAAAACGATGGGCGTTCATGGCGCGTGGGGCCGCGTGCGTATCACTCGGCTTTGAACGCGACATGCGCAGACAATGCATGCATGTGTTGCTCCATCGCCTGACGTTCGCGCTTCAAGAAATCGCCAACCGCCCTGCGAAAACTCGGCTCGCGTATCCAGTGCGTCGACCAGGTGTTGACCGGTATGAAACCGCGCGCGAGTTTGTGTTCGCCTTGCGCGCCGGCATCGAGTTTGGCGAGGCCGTGCTCGATGCAATAAGCGATGGTTTGATAGTAGCACAGCTCAAAATGCAGGTTGTCGAACTGCGCGTTGCAGCCCCAATGGCGGCCGTATAACACGCTGCCGCTCTGCAGTGCGAAGGCACCGGCTACGTAGCGGGAGTTGACGCGCGCCATGATCAATACCGCGCTGCCCGGCAGACGCTGTTCGAGACTCTGGAAGAAAGCTTCGGTTAAACGCGGCTCGCCCCATTTACGTTCAAAGGTCGAGCAGTAGAAACGATGGAAGATGGTCCAGTGCTCAGCTGTGATCTCGGCACCGGTCATTACTTCGATGTCGACCTCGTGCTCAGCGACGATGCGTCGTTCGCGCTTGATCTGCTTGCGCTTCTTGGAATTGAGAAAGCTGAGAAAATGATCGAAATCGCGATAGCCGTGATTGAACCAGTGGTACTGACAACCGAGTCGTCGTGCGAGTCCGGCCTGATCATAGGCCGCCAGTTCGTCCTCCTCGGGGAACAAGCAATGCCAGGATGACAACTGATTCTCCTCGACCGCAGCGAGGGCCGTGTCGAGCAAGAGTTTCGTTACCGCAGAACGATCGCGCAAACTTGGCGCGAGTAGCAGACGCGGACCGGTGACCGGTGAAAATGGAATGGCGCTGACCAGTTTCGGATAGTAGCGGCCGCCGCCCCGTTCGTAGGCTTCCGCCCAGCTCCAGTCGAACACGAATTCGCCATAGGAGTTGTCGCGTATATAGAGCGGCATCGCAGCACACAGGGTGTCGCCGTCATAGACCGCCAGGTGCTGGGAATACCAGCCTTGAGGTTCGAGACAGTGAGTGGCTTCGAGTCCGTGCAGAAAACCGTGACGCAGAAAAGGATGGTCACCGGCCAGCGCATCCCATGCCGCAGGCGCGATCGCGGCGAGAGACTCCAGCACGGTGACGCGCAACATTGTGCTTCGCGTCGCAGCTACTTGGCGCGCACGCGCACGTCGCGTCCGAGCGCGCGACGAATGGCGGGCGAGGAGCCGTTCAAGGGGAAGTCCGTTTCGTGATAGCCGCCGTCGGCGCTGACGTAGCGAAACGCGATCTGGGTGCCGTTCATGAGTTGATCGACCGCCGCCGACACCAGTACGCGGTTGCGCACCGTGCCGAGATCGATGAGCGCATGTTTGTTGTCGATATGACAGCTCTGATCGATGGCGAGGTGATAGAGCGGTGGGCTGGTGTCGAACTGGAAGGTCGGGCAGTGCTTGGGCGCCAGACGATTGAAGTTGCCGGCGATCGAGAAGCGCAGGTGCACTAGATTATTCTTGTCGCGGAACAGCGCGAGTTCATCGCCGCCTGCGCTGCCGACCACGGCCCATGGATTGGCCTTGGCATCGACGGCGGGCCGCACGTTCCACAATGTCGAGGCGGCCGCGAACGGCAGCGTCAGGACTAGCAGCGCCAGCCCGACATGACGCGGCCAGCGCGGCTCAAGACTTGGGCGATTCGTGGCCGGGTGCGAAAACAGGAAAGGGTGCGACCTTGTCACTGCTGCCCTCCGCGCGGGTGATCTTGCCGATGCCGGTCGTTTCGACTTCGTCGATGCGGACCACGGAATGCATCGGGATATAGGTGCGGCTGACACCGTCGAATTCCGATTTCAAATGTTCTTCTGACGGATCCACCAGCAGCGAGGACTTCTCGCCGAACAGGATCTTCTCCACTTCGATGAAGCCAAACAAACCGCTCTGGTGAACGTTGCGCGCGTAAATCTCGTAGACCTTGCCTTGGTTAACAAACGTGATGCGGTAAGTGCTCTTCTTGGCGGCCATGATGATGTTGAAAGCGCTGATTGAAAGCGGATGCGGAATCCTAGCATACCCGCGCGTGGCCTCAGGCCGTGGCGGTGCCTAAGCGACTTCGACGCTGCGCGTGATGTCGAAGCCGTCGACCAGTTGATAGCCGTCGTAGCCGCGCGGATTGCACACCACGCGCAGCTCGTTGGCCTGATAGTCCGAGCGCGCATGCACATGACCATGCACCCACAAGGCAATCGGATAGCGCTGCACCAGGCGGCTGAGATCATTGCAATAGGCCGCTTTGAATGACGAACTCGGATTGGCGCGCCAACTCGTGAACAGCGGCGCGTGGTGGGTGACGACCACCGTCGGGCTGTCATAGGCGATGGCAAGCTGAGCTTCCAGCCAGGCGCGCGAGGCGCGGTTGATGTCGGCCAGATCGCGCGGTTCCAGTAGTCGGCCACGGTAGGTGATCTGCTGGTAGTCATTCATGTTCTCGCGCAGGTTTTCCATCACCGCCGCGTCTTCGCCCATGAAATCGGTCCACAGCGTGGTGCCGAGAAAGCGCACACCATCGATCTCGGCGCTTTCACATTCGAGGAAACGCACCGCGCTGCCCGCCACCGCAGCGCGGATTTCACGCTGAACACCGATCAGATCGCCGCCGTAGTACTCGTGGTTGCCGGCCACGTAGATGGTCGGTTTGCCCGTGGATTTGAGCCATGCGACGCCGCTCGCGCCGATGTTGACGTCACCGGCGGCGACGATGACGTCGGCGTCGGTATGGGGCAGCGGCGCGGGTCCGAACTCCAGATGGACATCGGAAAAAAACTGAATCTTCACAGGCTGGGCATGGGGCAGTCGGGATAGGCAAGCCGGACAATCTCGCAGATGGACGGCAGGGGGTCAATCAACGACCGCACGCCGCATGAATTGATCAAGATGTCGGTAATAAGCGCTGCCGCCTTGAATGAAGGCGTCATTGTGGCCACCGGGCAGCGCCAGAAATTCAGCTCGGGCGCCAGCGACGCGCGCCAGCTCGCGCCCAAAGGCTTGCGGCACGGTGGTGTCGGCGCCACCGTGGGCAACCAGTATCGGGCAGCGGACATGGGTTATCTGTGCGACCGAATCAAAGCTATTGCGTGACAACAGGCGCACCGGCAGCCACGGGTAACGGTAACTGCCGACGTCGGCAAGACGTGTGAAAGTCGATTCCAAAATCAGCGCGCCGGGGCGGCGATGGGCGGCCAACCAGGTCGCGACCGCGCCGCCTAAGGAGCGGCCGTAAATCACGATGTCGGCGGGATCGACCTGTCGCGTCTCGACCAAGTAGTCGAAGGCTGCGGCGGCGTCCTGGTAGAGGCCTGCCTCCGAGGGCGTGCCGGCGCTGGCGCCATAACCCCGATAGTCCAAGGCCAGTACGCTGTGACCAAGCTGGTGCAGCACCGTCAGGGTGCGCAGGTAATGGGAGATATTGCCGCCGTTGCCGTGCAACAACAGTACTTGTCGTCCATCGGGGCGGCCCGGGATGTACCAAGCCGCCAGCGCGGTGCCGTCGAGGCTGCGGATCCGCAGGTCTTCAAAGGCCAAACCCTCGTGCGCCGGGCTCGACTGCAAGGCGTGCTCGGGCTGGAACACCAGGTCGTTCTGCCAGGCGTAGAAGTGGATGCAGGCGGCGCTGCAGGCGAACAAGGCCAAGGCCATGATCGATAACAGGATAGAAAGCTTGTGTCGGGCCACGATCGTCGTATTTTCCTTGGCTTTCGTACTGGAGTTGATGCAGATTACGAGATACTATTGCTTTTCTTTACATAACAGCCGCTTATTCGATCTATCGGATCAACAGTATTAACGACATGACGCACGCGGTCCGCAGCAAAGAATCCGATTTCGCGCTCTCCATCACACGCCAGGCCGTCCAGCGCCTGCGCGAAGCGGCTTTGATCGCGCTGGGCGGCGTGTCGCTGTTCGTCTTGATTGCCTTGTGGTCCCACCATCCGGCCGATCCGGGCTGGTCCCACACCGGCACCAGCACCGTGATTCATAACCAGGGTGGCCTGGTCGGCGCCTGGATTGCCGACATTGCCCTCTATCTGTTCGGCCAATTCGCCTATCTGTTCCCGCTCATGGTGGTGTTCAGCGCCTGGGTCGTGTACCGCGAGGGTGCTGAAGACTTCTTTGCCGACTATTTCCACATGAGTGTGCGCTTCGTCGGTTTCGTGTGCACACTGGTGACGGGATGCGGCCTGTTCTGGGTCCGCGCCAGTGGTACCTTGGCGGAACTGCCCCACGATTCGGGCGGGATACTTGGCCATGTAGTGGGCGGCGCGGCCTTTGGCGGCTTCGGCGTGACGGGTGGCTGCCTGCTACTGATCGCGGCTTTCCTGACCGGCTTTACGCTCTTTACCGGGCTGTCCTGGCTGTGGCTGATGGACACGCTCGGCGATTACGCCCTGCGTTTGTGGGACTGGGCCGGGTTGCGCCGCGAAGATTTCATGGATTACAGCCGCGGCTGGCGCGCCAAGCGCGAGCGGGTTGCCATCGTCAAGGAAGAAACCGAGAAGATAGGGCAACGCGCGCCGACCCGCATCGAGCCGCGCATCGTCGCGCCGCCGCCCAGCGAACGAGTCGAGCGCGAACGCCAGGAAGCCCTGTTCGAACGCCGCGAACCCACCGAATTGCCGGAACTGAGCCTGCTCGACACCCCCATCGTGCGTGGCGGCGGCTATTCGCCCGAGGCGCTGGAAGCGATGTCCCGTCAGGTCGAAATGAAGCTGCGCGATTTCAACATCGAAGTGGAAGTGGTGGCGGTGCATCCCGGCCCGGTCATTACGCGCTTCGAGCTGCAGCCCGCGCCTGGCATCAAGGCCAGCCGCATCACCGGGCTCGCCAAGGATCTCGCTCGTTCGTTGTCGACCATCAGCGTGCGCGTGGTCGAAGTCATTCCTGGCAAGACCTGCATCGGCCTCGAGATTCCGAACGAACAGCGCGAGATCGTGGCGCTGTCCGATATCCTGAAGTCCGAGGTCTACGAGCGCAGCAGCTCCCATCTGACCATGGCACTGGGCAAGGACATTGCCGGCCATCCGACCGTCGTCGATCTCGGCCGCATGCCACATTTGCTGGTCGCCGGCACCACCGGTGCGGGCAAATCGGTGGCCCTGAACGCCATGATCCTGAGCCTCCTCTACAAGTCGGCACCGGCTGACGTGCGGCTCATCATGATCGATCCCAAGATGCTCGAATTGTCGGTCTACGAAGGTATTCCGGCCCTGCTCGCGCCCGTCGTCACCGACATGAAAGAAGCGGCCAATGCCTTGCGCTGGTGCGTGGCGGAAATGGAGCGTCGCTACAAGCTCATGGCCGCGCTCGGCGTGCGCAATATCGGTGGCTACAACCGCAAGGTTGAAGAAGCGCTCGAGAAGGGCACGCCGATTCCCGATCCGACTTACCGCGTATTCGATCCCGCCGCCGGCCCGCCGCCGGGTCTCGGTCGTCTGCCCTATATCGTCGTGATCATCGACGAGCTGGCCGACATGATGATGGTGGTCGGTAAGAAGGTGGAAGAACTGATCGCGCGTCTCGCCCAGAAGGCGCGTGCTTCGGGCATCCATTTGATCCTTGCCACGCAGCGTCCCTCGGTCGATGTCATTACCGGCCTGATCAAGGCCAATATCCCGAGTCGTATCGCCTTCCAGGTCTCGTCGCGCATCGATTCGCGCACCATCCTCGATCAGCAGGGTGCCGAGACCTTGCTCGGTCACGGCGACATGCTTTATCTGCCGCCCGGCACGGCCATTCCGCAGCGCGTGCACGGTGCTTTCGTGTCGGATGAAGAAGTGCACAAGGTGGTGGAGCGGCTGCGCG
>JAYWAC010000094.1:0-6168 GCA_043782755.1 Pseudomonadota bacterium
CGCCGATTGCACTCCTCGATCGGATATCGATCACCGATCGATGCCGAGCGGGGCCTGTTGGCTGCTTGAAGTGGTGTACGTCAAACCGGGGCACGGTCAGTTCACCTGCCAGACGCACGCGGCAGCGGCCGCCTAACAATTCCATCACTTCCGGCGCGCCGGTATTGAAGGTCAAGGTGGCGGGCAGGATCACGCCCACGGATTTGCGTGTGCCGTCGGCCAACACCACGGTGTGGCTTACGCACTTGCCGTCGAAATAGACATTGGCTTTCTTGATGACGCTGACATGGTCGAACTGGGACATGGTGTGCTCTGCGCATGAATAAAACGTGGACGGATTCTAGCGTGACTTAGACGTCGCGACAGCGGGCGAGGCGTGCATGGGGCGGGCGCTTGCGGCAGACTCTCGTCGGCATGGTCCGGCCTGTCGTCGGCCAGCGGCCATCTCAGCAAGGGAGCAACCAGTATGAAAGTGGACATGATCGACGCTTACGCCAAGGCTTTGCCGTGAACGACGCCCGTCGTGCCGGTGATAAGCGTCCGTCGGTCGATGCCGCTATCGCGCTGCGTCGTCAGATCAGCGGCATGCTGTTGCGTGGCATCGTGCTGGTGGTGTTGACGGCGAGTGGACTATTGCTGGCCTATGGCGCCTATAACATGTCGCCCTATACCCAGGCCTCGTTGCCGATGTTGAGCCGGGCCATCATCGGCCATGGCATCTTGGCGGCGGTCTACGCGTGGAACGTGCGCACCGGCTCGCGCTATATCCCGCTCGCTGTGGCGGCGCTGGCCGGTATATTCCTGCTGGTCTATTTGTGGCAGGTCACTCGCTGAGTCAGCAGGCATTTTGTGGGTCCGACTTCAGTCGGACATTTAAAGGCGCGCCTTTGACAGGAGTTCTGGACAGGAATGTCAGACTGAAGTCTGACCCACAATAGAAAGGAGCTGCGGAAGGAAAGCTCATAGTGAAGTCTGGCCCACACTTGACCCATGCTTAGGAGGGAAAGCTCAGAGTAAAGTCAGATCCACCATAGAAATGGGTCGGCTTGCTAGGCCACGATCGCCACGGCCCGCGTCCATCCCGCCGACGCGCCACGTATCTTGACCGGGAAACAGCTCACCATGAAGCCGTCACTCGGCAGCGCTTCGAGGTTGTGCAGTTTCTCGAGGTGGCAGTAGCCGATGTCGCGCCCGGCCTTGTGTCCTTCCCAGACAAGATCGGTATTGCCACTCGCGGCGACCTTATCCTTGGTGTGCACAAAGGGTGCGTCCCAGCTCCAGCCATCGGTGCCGGTCAGACGCACACCACGTTCGAGTAAATAGAGCGTCGCCTCGCGACCCATGCCGCAACCGCTGGCAACATAGTCGCTGTGCCCATAGCGCAAGCCGGCACGGGTGTTGACCACCACGATTTCAAGCGGCTTGAGCGTATGGCCGATGCGCGTCAATTCCGCTTCGACATCGGCGGCGCTCGCGACATAGCCATCGTCGAAATGCCGGAAGTCGAGTTTCACGCCGGGTTGCAAACACCAGTCCAGCGGCACCTCGTCAATGGTGATGGCGCGCTCGCCTTTGTTCATGGTCGAGTGGAAATGATAGGGCGCGTCGAGATGGGTACCGTTGTGCGTCATGAGCTTGATCCACTCGATGGCCCAGCCCTCGCCGTTCGGTAGATCCTCTTCCTGCATGCCGGGGAAGAATTGCACGACGTCCTTGGCGGACTGCCGGTGGGTGACATATTCGATCTGCGGGCCATAGCCGGGCGGATCGGAGACCACATCGTTCTCGAGCGGCATGGAGATATCTATCAGTTGGCGAGCCATGGTCAGTGTTTTCCCCTTGAAGTGGCGGTCTTCCTATCGCCCGTTGCAGCATGCGTTATCGGCAGCCACACCGCTGACGTATTGAATCACTCCGCGCTTGTATCCACCACCGCTCAGGCGTTCACTCGCGCGTTGAGGAGGCGCGTACGCCGGCTCGAGACGCTGTGCTATGTTGCGGGTCCAGCCACTATCCACGAACATCGCGCGGTCACAGGTCGCAAGAGGAGCGTCGCCAAATCATGCAAGACCACACCCCCATTCTCGTCGGCGCCGGGCAGTATGTCGGTCGCGATATGAGTCGTCCCGAGTTGCTGAAGTCACCGGTGGATATCGCCGGCATCGCCGCGCAACGTGCGCTCGATGATGCGCAGGCGGTGCACTCGCTGGTGTCTGAGATCGACATGCTGGTGGTGATCCGCATGTTCGAGCATTCGGTCGGTGATCGCGCGATGTGGCCCAATCCCTTTGGCTCGACCAACAACGTGCCGTGGTCGGTAGCGAAGCGACTCGGGGCCAAGCCGCGCGAAGCGATCTATGCCGAGGTCGGTGGGCAGTCGCCGCAGCGCCTGGTCAATCGCATGGCCGAGCGCATACATGCCGGCGAGCTGCGTATGGCTTTGCTGACCGGTGCTGAAGCGATCGCCACCATACGCGAGGCGACGCGGCGCGGTTATGAACTCGACTGGCACGAACATGCGAGCGGCGAGTTTGAAGATCGCTGGCCGGGCGCACCCTTCGTCACGCCTTACGAACAACGTCATGGCATTGCCTGGCCGATTCATGTCTATGCGATGTTCGAGCAGGTGCGGCGTAAGGCGCGTGGTATGTCGACGGATGCCTGTCGTCAGGACATCGCGAAGTTGTTCGCGCATTTCACCGAAACCGCCGCGCAGCATCCCTACGCCCAGTTTCCGACCGCCCACGACCAAGCTTTCTTAAGCACAGTATCGCCGCAGAACTATCTGCTCTGCGAGCCTTATACCAAGTGGATGGTGGCGCAGGATTCGGTCAACCAGGCCGCCTCGGTGTTACTCACATCGGTCGGTGCCGCACGTGAACTCGGCATTCCGGAATCGCGTTGGGTGTATCTCACGGGCTATGCCGATGTCGACGACCAGACGGTCTTAAAGCGGCCTAATCTGGCCGCCTCGCACGCGCAGAATCTTGCGGTACGCGCCGCGCTCGCTGCGGCCGAGGTCGGCATCGACGAGGTGAAATATCTCGACTTTTACAGCTGCTTTCCGATAGCGGTGTCGTCTATCGCCGAGCCGCTCGGGCTGCCGACCGATGGTTCGCGCCCGCTTACTTTGACCGGTGGGCTGCCGTTCTTCGGTGGGCCGGGCAATAACTACAGCATGCATGCTATTGCCACGATGCTCGATAAGCTGCGTGCTGACCGCGCGGCGCGTGGTCTGGTGGTCGCCAACGGCGGTTATCTATCCAAGCATTCGGCGGCGGTCTATAGCTGTCAGGCGCCGGGCGCATGGCAGCCAATATCTTCGCGTGGGGTGCAGGCCGAAGCCAAAGCCGATACCGGCATCAAGGTTGATGAAACAGCGACGGGCGCGGCCACTATCGAAACCTTTGCGGCCATCGTCAACAAGGGCGCGCCGAGCGATGGCTTCGTGATTGCGCGCATGGCAGCCGACGGTGCGCGGGTGATGGCACGCGTGGTGAAGGGCAATGGCGCGACGCTCGCGGCCCTGTTCCAGGAAGAGGTCATCGGTCGCCCGATCAGCGTTAGCCTTGATGGTGACATGCATCAATTCGCGATCGCGAGTTGATGCGATAGAAGAAGAACGATCATAGGGGAGACAGCGCCATGACCACACCGAATCTCGCATCCTTCGGTTTTGAAGAGGACTATCAGGCCGTCTATGACATGGCCTATCGCTATGCGCGCGACGAGCTTTACAAGCTCGCGCCGCGCATGGACAAGGAAGACTGGTTTCCCGATGCACAATTCCGTGCGCTCGCCCAGCAAGGTTTGCTGGGCGCAACCATTCCCAATGAATTCGGCGGCGCTGGTCTGGACGTGCTGGCGCAGTGTTTCATCTGCGAGGCGGTGTCCTATTGGAATCACACGGTCGCCGCGTCGATGCTCGCGAGCGACAATCTCTGCGTGCACAACCTGGTGCGTAACGCCAATCCCGATCAGAAGAATATCTACTTGCCACGCTTCGCCGCCGGTCATGCTATCGGCGCGCTGGGCATGACCGAGCCTGGCGCCGGCTCCGATGCCTTGGGCAGCATGGCCACCGTCGCACGACGCGATGGCGACGACTATGTCTTGAACGGCCGCAAACTTTTCATCACCAACGGCCCAGTCGCCGACGTGCTGTTGGTTTACGCCAAGACCGCACCGGAGAAAAAACAGCACGGCATCTCGGCCTTCATCGTCGAGAGCAGCTTCGCGGGTTTCCGTGTCGCACAGAAGCTCGACAAGATGGGTTGGCGCGGCAGTCCGACTGGCGAACTGGTGTTCGACGAATGCCGCGTGCCGGCCGCCAACCTGGTCGGCCGCGAGAACGAAGGCGTGGGCATCATGATGAGCGGGCTCGACATCGAACGTGTGATCGGCGCGTTCTACGCGGTCGGCATGGCGCAGCGCGCGCTAGATCTTGCGGTCGAGTACGCGACGAATCGCAAACAGTTTGGCAAGGCCATCGGTGAGTTCCAGCTGGTGCAGGGCATGCTCGCCGACATGTATACCGAAATCGAAGCGATGCGCGCTCTGACCTACCAGGTCGGCCGCGAAGTCTGTGGTCTTGAAGCTGGCGAAGGCGGTCGCGGCGCGGTGCACAAGCGTTCCGCCGCTGCGGTCTATTATGCCGGTCGTGCCAGCATGCGCATCCTCGACAACGCCGTACAGATCCACGGCGGCATGGGTTTCATGAACGAATCGGAAGTGAATCGTTTATATCGCAGTGGCAAGGTGATGGAGATCGGCGCCGGCACCAACCAAGTACGACAGATCATCATTGCCGGCGAGTTGTTGAAGGAATCGGGGGCGCGTTAGGCGTGCTTGTTAACGGTTTTGCTTTCCCTGTGGGTCACACTTCAGTCTGACACTCCTTCCAGAGCGCATCTCGATGGCTCGCCATTGAATGTTAGACTGAAGTCTGACCCACAATAGGACAGGAGCCTCGCCTAAGCCGCATCCTCAACGGCCGTCTTCACCAAACGCGTATTCAAAATCTCACCTTCGTCGTCCACTTCCTCCAGACGCACGTCCCGTCCCCACAGCAGCGCGGTATGTCGCAACACTTCGTCGGCGCTATTTGCCAACGGCCGTCGCTGATGCCGCGTGTGCCTTAAGGTCAGCGAACGATCGCCGCGCAGATCGGCGCGGTGCACCTGAATGTCGGGCGTATAGGCCGAAGCCGCGTATTGCTGAGCGAGCTGGCGGCGTACTTCGGCGTAGCCGGCTTCGTCGTGGATGGCGGTGATAGCCAGCGTGTCGCGCGCATCGTCGTCCAACACCGTGAACAATCGGAACTGGCGAATGAGTTTCGGTGAGAGGTACTGGGAGATGAAGCTCTCATCCTTGAAGTTGCGCATCGCGAAATCGAGAGTCGTGATCCAATCGCTGCCAGCGATGTCCGGAAACCAGGCCTTGTCTTCGGCGTCGGGCTGCATGCAGATGCGCTGGATGTCGCGCATCATCGCGAAGCCGAGCGCATAGGGATTGATGCCACGATAGCGGCGGTCCTCGAAGCCAGGCTGGAATGTCACGCTGGTGTGGGATTCCAGGAATTCGAGCATGAAGCCCGCGCTGACCAGGCCGTCCTCGAATAGGCGGTTCAACAGCGTGTAATGCCAGAAGGTCGCCCAGCCTTCGTTCATGACCTTGGTCTGGCGCTGCGGATAGAAATACTGCGCGACCTTGCGCACGATGCGCACCAGCTCGCGTTGCCAGGGTTCAAGATGGGGCGCCTGCTTCTCGATGAAGTAGAGCAGGTTCTCCTGGGGCTCGGCCGGAAAGCGCAGCGGTGGCTCGCGGCCGTCACGCGTTGCCTCACGCGGCAGGGTGCGCCATAGATCGTTGAAGCGTGATTCGAACTCGGCTTCGCGCACCTGCTGGCGCTGTCGTTCGCTGGCCGCCGAACGATGCTGCGGTCGGCGGCAGCTGTCGACGCCGTAGTTCATCAAGGCATGGCAGGCGTCCAGCACCTGCTCTACGGCGATTTCGCCGTGGCGACGCTCACAGTCGGCGACGTAATCGCGCGCGAACACCATGTAGTCGACGATATCTTCGGCATTGGTCCAGGTGCGGAACAGGTAGTTACCCTTGAAGAACGAGTTGTGACCAAAGGCGGCGTGGGCGATCACCAAGGCCTGCATG
>JAYWAC010000095.1:0-6164 GCA_043782755.1 Pseudomonadota bacterium
CCGCCCCGCAACGCACGCAATCTTCGCTAGCGGTCAGCGCCGATGGCGAAGACTGGGTGTTGTTCAACGCCTCGCCCGATCTGCGCCAGCAGATTAACAACACACCCGCCCTGCATCCGCGTGACGCCTTGCGCGCCAGTCCGATCAAGGCGGTGGTGTTGACCAATGCCGATGTCGATCACGTCGCGGGGCTTTTGAACCTGCGCGAATCCCAGCCCTTGCGCGTCTATGCCACGCAAAGGGTGCTGTCGGTATTGGCGGCCAATTCGATTTTCAATGTGCTGAACCCGGCTTTCGTCAGTCGCGACGCGATGACCCTCGAACAGGAATGCGTGCTGACGCACCCCGATGGCCGTTCACTCGGTTTCAGTGTGGTGCCGTTCTCGATCCCAGGCAAAGTCGCGCTGTGGTTGGAGGACGCCAAGCAGGGCGCGAATTTCGGCACGGTCGAGGAAGACACCGTCGCGCTCGAAGTGCGGAGCGGCGGACGCACGCGTTTTTTTTACATTCCCGCCTGTGCGCACATGACGCCGGCCTTGCAAGTGCGTCTGCGCGGCGCACCGTTGGTGTTCTTCGATGGCACTTTGTATACCGACGATGAAATGATCCGCGATGGTGTCGGCGTCAAGACCGGCAATCGCATGGGGCATATGAGTGTGTCGGGAGCGGACGGCACCTTGGCGGCTTTTGCGGGCTTGGAAGTGCAGCGTCGAGTGTTCATCCACATCAACACTACCAACCCCATTCTGATCGCCGACACACCAGAGCGGGCGTCTATCGAAGCGGCCGGCTGGGAAGTCGCCTACGACGGCATGCTGATCGAGGTGTGAGCACGGCCATGGCCGCGCATGATTACAGCAGGCCTTGAAAGGGTTGCACATCGACCACGGTCTCGGCCTCGACGCGGCCGGTGTCGACACCAAGGATGATGAAGCAATCGGCGCTCGTCATCGAATTCAAAATCCCCGAGCCCTGATCGCCTGTCGGCGTGACGCGCAGTTCACCAAGCGCATCGCGCGTCAGTATGCCGCGCTGGAATTCCACACGCCCTGGACGTTTCTTCAAGACCGCCGTGGTGCGCGCTTGCAGGATCAAGGGCGGCGTCGCCGTGGCGCCCGACATTTTGAACAGCGCCGGCTGTACGAACTGGTAGAAGGTCACCATCACCGACACCGGATTGCCCGGCAGGCCGAAGAAGCGCGCCTGACCGAGTGCGCCAAAGGCCAGCGGTCGACCAGGTTTCATCGCGACTTTCCAGAAACGCACTTCGCCGATAGCAGCCAGCACTTCCTTGATGTAATCCGCTTCACCGACTGATACACCGCCCGAGGTGATCACCACGTCGGCGAGTTGTGATGCCTCGCGCAGTGCGGTTTCCACCGCCTCACGTCGATCGCGAATCACACCCATGTCGATGATCTCGACGTCGCTGCGTTTCAACATCGCGTAGAGCGTGTAGCGATTACTGTCGAAGATTTCGCCGGGCCCCAAGCTCTCGCCAATGGAACGCAGTTCGTCGCCGGTCGAAAAATAGGCGACGCGCACGCGCCGACGCACCGACACCTCGCCAATGCCTAGCGAGGCGATGAGCCCGAGATCGGGCGCCACCAGACGGCGGCCGATATCGAGCACCAATTGCCCGCGTTGCAGATCCTCGCCAGCCACACGCACGTTTTGACCGCGCTTGTGCTGGCCATCGAGCAGCACGCCATCACCATCAACACGGACATGCTCCTGCATGACCACGGTATCGGTGCCGTCCGGCAGGGCGGCGCCGGTCATGATGCGTACCGCTTCGCCGGCGCGTGCCGTGCCCTTGAAAGGGCGCCCCGCAAAAGCGCTGCCAATGATTTGCAGCCGTCCGGTGCCGCTGGCCGGCAGACTGTCGGCGCTGAGCGCATAACCATCCATCGCCGAGTTGGTGTGGGCGGGCACGTCAAAGGGTGAATGCAGGGCTTCGGCCAGCACACGACCGAGCGCGGCACGCAGGGCCAGACGTTCGTAGCCCAGCACCGGATTGACCTGGCTGAGAATGCGCGCGAGCGCGGTTTCGCAACTCAGCGAGTCGGGATCGAAATCGTCTTCACAACTGGGATCGCGTATGACCATGGTCGAAATCTATGTCCTGGCGTGGTCGACGCGCAAGCCTTGCAGCTCGGCGCAGTGGTGGATGATGAAGCGCGCAATGCCTGCGACATCGTCGAGCGCAAAGACCGGCAACGCGGTGCTCGGCAGTGGTTGTTGATTGCTGACGATAGCGATCACGGTGGCGTCATCCAATGGCGTAAATGCGCCGTTCAGATCGTGGCGATGCAGGGCGAGTTTGGGCAAGTCCTCAAACTTGTAGCCTTCGACTAGCACGATATCGAGCGCTGTCAGATCGAGATGCCGCACGACACTCGTGAAATCGTCGCCATTGGACTGCGGGGTGTCGACCATCAGTGCCCAGCCGGCGGGCGAGGCGAGCAACATCTGTTGCGCACCCGCCGCGCGCAGGGTATGGCTGTCCTTGCCAGGCTGGTCGATGTCGATGCGGTGATGGCTGTGTTTGATACAGGCCACACGCAGCCCGGCGGTGGTAAGACACGGCAGCAGCGCGCGCAAAAGCGTGGTCTTGCCGCTACCGCTCGCGGCCATCACACCGATCACCGGCACACCATCGATGGTCGCTCTCATGGGCACGTGAGTCGCAGGGTCGCGGCCGTGAGATCGTCCGGTGTATTGATATTCATGAAGGCCGCACGCTCCATTTCGCAGTCCACTTCGACCAACGCATGGCGCGCATACCAGGCGTCGGTCTTGCGCCCGCCCGCCGCCAGAAAGTTCGCGAGCGATGGCGCGAGATGCGTTGCGATCAACGCGAACACCGGCTGCAGACCGTCGGCGGTGCGCGCCACGGCGATTTCGGCTTGGTGCAGAGTCAGCGCAGCGCGCAGGGTCGCGACCAATGTGGACGGCAGAAAGGGACTGTCACAGGGCGCGATCGCGAGCCATGGCGTGTCGACAGCCTGCAAGGCGGCGGCAATACCGGCCAAGGGCCCGGCCGCGTCGCCGAAGCTGTCGTCGACCAGACGTGGGCAATACTGGCGATAGGTGGCGTGGTTGCGATTGACGCTCAACAGCAGGCCTGCAACTTGCGGCGCGAAACGCGCAATGACATGGGCGATCAGCGGTCGGCCGGCGAGCGTCACCAGTCCCTTATCGACACCGCCCAGACGGCGACCAATGCCGCCGGCCAGGATGCAGCCGGTGATGTCGCTGGCCGCGTCGTTCATGAACGACGCGGGTGTTCGGGGCGTGCGTCGTCGCGGCGCAGGGGCACGACCTGGGCGCTATCGCGTGCCGGCACCGCGAGACGGCCGCCGTCGAGATGCAGGTGGTCATCGACGCGGCCCAGCAGGGGCGCCGGATCGTGAGTCGCGAAGAGCACACAGGTGCCGTGTTCGCGCAGTGCGACCACCATGTCGTGCACCTGACGACGGTTATCGGCATCGAGATTGGCGGTGATTTCGTCCAGCAGCAAGGTGCTCGGCGCGAGCACATAGGCGCGAGTCAGGGCCACGCGTTGCTGTTCACCCAGCGACAACTCACGCGCAGGTCGCGCGGCCAACGCTTCAAGCCCAGCCCAGCTCAGCGCCGCGCGCACTTCGGCATGGCGCTCGCTCGGTGCCTGGCCGCGCACGCGCAGACCATAGGCGATGTTTTGTTCGACGCTGGCGTCGAACATATAGGGCGTCTGATGCAGATAGACATGACGGCCGCGACAGAAGCGCGCTGCTTCAAGGCGCGACATCGGCGTGCCAAGACAATGAAACGCGCCATGGTCGGCGACGGTAAGACCAGCCAATACTTTCATGAGGCTGGTCTTGCCCGCGCCGTTGGCGCCGGTCAGCAATACGATCCGCGCCTGCTCCAGGCGTAGTGCGTCGACCGCCAGCACTTGTCGCCGCGCGCGCGTCAAGGACAGCGCTTCGACCTCAAGCAAGGGCGCGAAGCCGTGCACGCTCATGACGTCACCTGGCTGTTGCCCTGTAACCAGGCCAGCGCCAGGTTGAGACCCAAGGCCAGCAGCAATAACACCAGGCCGAGCGCGACGCCGCTCGAAAATGCGCCCTTACTGGTTTCAAGCGCGATGGCAGTGGTGATGTTGCGGGTGTGATAAAGGATGTTGCCACCGACCATCATCGAGCAGCCGACTTCCGCGATAACGCGGCCGAAACCGGCGAGCACGGCGGCCAGTAAACCGAAACGCAATTCATGTATGACGGTGACAAGCGCGCGCCACGGATGGGCGCCTAAGGTCAGTGCCGATTCCCAGGCGCGCTGATCGCCGGCACGGAAGCTGGCGTGGGCCAGCGCCACCATCAAAGGCAGGCACAGCAGGAACTGGCCGATGATCATTGCGCTCGGCGTGAACAATAAGCGCAGCTCGCCTGCTGGTCCTTGCGCGGAGAGCAGGATATAGAGCACCAGCCCGACCACCACCGCCGGCACCGCCATCAAGGTATTGAACAAGGTCACCAGCAGGCGTTGTCCGGGAAAGCGCAGATAGGCGAGGGCGAAAGCAATCAATAGCGCGATGGGCGTGGCCAGGGTCAGTGCGCGCAATGAAACCGAGAGTGAGGTGAATACGATGGACCACAGTTGGTGATCGCCGCTCAGCAGCAGGCCGAAGGCGTCGACGGTGGCGGACTGGATATCGTTCACGGGCGCGGCGGTGGCCGGCTGGAAAGGCAGAACGCAGGCGGCGAAGGTCAGCCGCCGGTGTGACTCATGTGGCGGAAGATCAAGGGCTGCTCACGCAGATTGAAATCATGGCCCTTGGGCTTGATCGCCATGCTGCCGACGATGGCGCGTTTGAGCGCATCGAGATCGCCGGGTTGCGTGCGCAAGACATGCTTGAGATCGACCGAGTGTTCCTGGCCCAGACACAGCAGCAGACGACCCTCGGCGGTCAGGCGCACGCGATTGCAGTCACCGCAGAAGTTGTGGCTGTGGGGTGAGATGAAGCCGACGCGGGTGCCGGTCTCGGCGAGACGGAAATATTTGGCCGGACCGCCAGTGGTCTCGGTGGTCGGCAGCAAGGTGAAGCGTTTTTCCAGATCGGCGCGAATCTCGTCGCTGGAATAATAGGCCTCGGCCCGGTCGTGATCGCCGATGGTGCCTAGCGGCATTTCCTCGATGAAGGACAAATCCATGCCACGCGCGGCGGCGAACTCGACCAGCGGTACGACCTCGTCGTCGTTGCGATGCTTCAAGATGACGGCGTTCAACTTGATGTTGTCGAAGCCCGCCGCGAGCGCCGCGTCGATGCCGCGCAGGACCTGCGCCAGATCGCCAACGCGGGTCAGACGACGGAAGCGTTCGCTATCCAGTGAATCGAGACTGATATTGATACGGCGCACGCCAGCGGCGCGAATGTCTTTCGCCATCGTTTCCAGCTGCGAGCCGTTAGTGGTCAGCACCAGTTCCGACAATTGCGTCAACGCGCCGAGATCGCGCATCAGTTTGATGACGTTGTTGCGCACCAGCGGCTCGCCGCCGGTGAGCCGAATCTTGTGCACGCCGAGTTCGGCGAAGGCGCGCCCGACCAAGGCCAGTTCCTCAAGCGTCAAGATACGTGCGCGCGGCAGGAACTCCATCTTCTCGTCCATGCAATACACGCAACGGAAGTCACAACGGTCGGTCACCGAGATGCGCACGTAGTCAACCACACGACCGAAGAGGTCGACGAGTTGCGTGGGGAATTGGGTGGGACTGTTCATCGCGGAGTCGCTGCCAAACTCATTCTTGACCGATTGTAGCACGCGGTTTTGTGGGCAAATCCCGCAATATTTTCAAGAATTCGAGGCCTCGCGCCAACGGTTGTAGGGGTGCTCGACCAGGCGGGAATTGTAGTAGCGCGGATCGTCCGAAACTTCCTCGCCCAGCCATGCTGGACGGGCAAACACTTCGTCGGTGGATATCAGTTCGATCTCGGCCACGACGAGGCCAGCGTTGGCGCCGTGGAATTCGTCGACTTCCCATTGGTGGCCTTCATGGCGGACGTAATGGCGGGTCTTCTCCAGGGTGCGTGTGCCGCACAGCGCGCCCAGCATGAATTCGGCGTCGGCGCTTGGCACGACGTATTCGAATTCGCTGCGGGTGATGCCGAGTGTGGCGCT
>JAYWAC010000096.1:0-16498 GCA_043782755.1 Pseudomonadota bacterium
ATTCCGCAGCATCGGTTTGCATGGATATCATTTACCTGCAGCATCTGACGGTCGACACCGTCATCGGCGTTTGGGAATGGGAACGCCGCATACGCCAGACTCTGATCCTCGATCTCGAACTGGGACTCGACACGCGCCAGGCCGGCGAGACCGACGACCTGCAATACACTGTCGATTACAAAGCGGTCACTGATCGGGTGCGCGACTTTGCGCGCGACAGTCAATTCAAACTTATCGAAGCGCTCGCCGAGAACATCACGCGCATCCTGCTGGCGGAGTTTCCGGTGCGCTGGGTGCGGCTCAAGATCAACAAACAGGGTGTGGTGCGACATGTGCGCGATGTCTGCGTGATCATCGAGCGCGGAGACCGCTAATGAATGCACTCACATCGATGCAAACGCGAGGAAAGCGCACAGGCATGCCTATTTCAATGATTCGAACTACGTTGGCGGTGTTGCTGCTGGCGACCCTGGCGGCCTGTGGCGGTATGTCGCTTGGCAAGTCGGAGCGGTCGATGGTGCTCGATGCTGCGGTCAACAACTATCGCAAGCTTATCCGTTGGGGCTATTACGACGAGGCGGCGAAATATCTGCGTAGCGCCGACGGCAAGCCGTTCGCCGCCGATCTCAAGACGCCGGCACGTTACCGCGTGACCAATTACACCGTCAGCAATCAGTTCCTCTCTGACGACGGCCGGGAAGCGCGCGTCATCGCGATCATCGATTACTACGAGCTCGACTCCGGCATCATCCGTTCGCTGCACGATGCGCAGAGATGGTGGTATGACGCCAAGGGCAAGCGCTGGTATCTCGCTTCACCGCTGCCACATTTCGGCGTCGATGACGAGGACGCAGCGCCGGCCGCGACGCAGCCCGCACCAGCAAAGCCTTAGCCGCATTTCACAACACCAGGCTGCGACCGCCGTCGACGTCGAGGATGTGGCCGGTGATGAAAGGTGCGCGCGCGAGATAACAAACCGCCTGCGCGATATCTTCCGGGTCGCCCCGTCGCGCAAGCGGCGTGCCGGCCAGCGTTGCGGCCTGCAGTTCGGCATCTTCGCTCGCCGCCCACAGGATGGCGCCCGGCGCGACCCCGTTGACCCGCACTGCGGGCGCCAGTTCGAGCGCCAGTCCGCGTGTCAACGCCACCAGTCCGGCTTTCGATGCGCAGTAGACACTGTAGTCGGCGCGTGGCCGTTCGCTGTGGATGTCGGTGATGTTGACGATGGCGCCACGGCTCGCGCGCAACAGCGACGCGGCATGGACGCTCAAGAAATAAGGCGCGCGCAGGTTGATGGCCTGAATGCGTTCCCAGTCAGCGAGCTTGACGCTAGCAAGTGGCGTGCGATCGAATACCGATGCGTTGTTGACTAGTAAATCGAGCCGCGAGTATTGCGTGCTGAACGCCGCAATGAGCGCGGCGCCAGCCTCGGGCGCGGCGAGATCCTGACAAAGCTTGCTGGCGGAAGTCGCGCGTATCGCGTTCAATTCGGTGACCAGTGCTTGCGCTTCCTCTGCCGACGTATGGTGGTGAATGACGATGTCATAGCCGAGGCGGTGCAAGGCGCGCGCGGTGGTGGCGCCGAGACGCTTGGCGGCGCCGGTGATGAGCGCTACCGGTGCGCCCTTGGAAGTCGAGGAACTCGTCATCGGGTCTTGGCTATTTGTGCGGAAAAGTTCGCCGTGCCACGATGCCGGCACGAGTCATGGCTATCAATTCAAGCTTACCGGATCCCGATCGCGAGGCGCTAGAAAGATCGCGCCAACTCGCCGTGCGCATACGTGACGCGATCGTCGCTGCCGACGGCATGATCGGTTTCGACACCTATATGCACATGGCGCTCTACGAACCGGGTCTGGGCTACTACAGTGGCGCGGCGCCGATCTTCGGACACGCTGGCGATTTCGTGACCGCGCCCGAAGCGGGCACGCTGTTCGCGGCCTGCCTCGCGCGACAATGCACGGCCTTGCTTGGTGATGATGATGGCATCGTCGAATACGGTGCCGGCAGCGGCCGTCTGGCCTGTGACCTCTTGTCGCTTCTGCATGAGGCTGGGCGATTACCTGCCTATTACTGCATCGTCGAACCGAGCGCGAGCCTCACCGCGCGCCAGCAGATGGCGTGTGCCGAGCTACCAGAGACCGTGCGCAGGCGAGTGCGCTGGTGCGACAGTCATCCACCGGCCGGAGTGAACGGTGTGGTGATCGCTAACGAAGTGCTGGATGCGATGCCGGTAGTGCGTTGCATCGTCGAGGCAGGTTGCTGGCGGGAGTTGATGGTTGCGCTCGACGGCGAGGCCTTCACGTGGACAACTCGACCCTATGGTGGCACGAGCCTGGATCCGGTCTGGGCCGCCCGACTGCCCGATGGCTATGTCAGCGAGGCCAACCCAGCCCTCGGTTCCTGGTTTGCGGCAATGCGATCGCGTCTTGAGCGCGCGGTGGTGCTGCTCGCCGACTACGGCTATCCGCGTCACGAATATCTGCACCCGGCGCGCGCCAGCGGCACGCTTAAATGTCATTACCTGCATCATGTTCACGACGACCCCTTTCTCTATCCGGGCCTACAGGACATCACTGCCTCGGTCGATTTCACAGCGGTCGCCGATCACGCTTTCGCGGCCGGCTTCGACGTGTTGGGCTATGCCAGCCAGGCGCATTTCCTGCTCGATTGCGGGCTCGATGCGGTGTTGGCTGCCGACCACGGTGATGAGATCGCGCGCTATCGTCGGGCCCAGGAAGCCAAACTGTTGCTGCTGCCGGGCAGCATGGGCCAGACCTTCAAGTTCATGGCGCTGGGCGTGGGCGAGGTACCGCCATTGCTTGGCTTTCGACACGACGAGCGTCATCGTCTGGATGGATTCATGCCATGATTCGCAGCGATTTGGCTCACCGTTCTCGGGGTGCAACTTCACCGCGTGACATGAGTCGTAACGAATCAATGGCCTAGCAGGGGAGCGCGCATATGCCGCCGAGATTCGCTTTTCGTTTGACCTTACTGCTCTCGCTCGCACTGGCCGCGCTGGGGGCTGTTGCCGCCGATAGCACCGGACCGGCCGCCGATGCCGGCGAACCAGCGATGCTTGAGACCGCGACCTTTGCCGGTGGTTGTTTCTGGTGCATGGAGGGACCGTTCGATGTTATCGACGGCGTGGTCTCCACCACTGCGGGCTATACCGGCGGCACCTTGCCCAACCCAAGTTACGAACAGGTCTCGGCCGGCGGCACCGGCCATGCCGAATCGGTGCAGGTGATCTACGACCCGCAGCGCGTGACCTACGAGAAGCTGCTCGATGTGTTCTGGCATAACATCGATCCGACCGTTGTCGACCAACAGTTCTGCGATCACGGCAATCAATACCGCACCGCGATCTTCTATCACAACGATACGCAGAAGCAGGCTGCTGAGGCCTCGCTCGCTGCACTCGAACAGAGTAAGCCGTTCAAGGCGCCGATCAAAACCGCGCTGGTCAAAGCCGGCCCCTTCTATCCAGCCGAGGACTATCACCAGGACTATTACAAAAAGAATCCGGTGCGCTACAAGTTCTACCGTTACAACTGCGGACGCGATCAACGGCTGACGGAACTGTGGGGCAGCGCTGGTCATTGAAGCCCTGGAGCGGGCTGCGGTGAAGTGCTAACTTGAGTCCGTTCGATCTGCGCCGCTAGCGGCAGCGCAGATCCTTGAGGAACAGTGGCGGGCAAGAGCACCATGAGCGGCAACGTGCAATCGACCAGCCTGGTCATTATGTCGGCGGACATCGCTGGCAGCACGGCCCTCTATGAACAAGTCGGTGACGTTGAGGCCCAGGCCCTGGTCGCGGATTGCCTGAAGACGCTCAAATCTCTCTGCTCTGATCACCAAGGCCGCGTGGTTGCCGAGGTCGGCGATCAAATCGTGGCCTTGTTCGAGGACACCACCGAGGCCGCCGCTGCAGCCTCAGAAATGCACGCCGAGATGCTCGAAGGCCACGGCCGCGATGGCGGGCCGCGTATCCGCATGCGCATCGGTCTGCACTTCGGCCCGGTCACGAGCGGCGCCGACGCCTTGGCCGGCGAGACCGCCAAAATCGCTCATTGGGTCGGCAGCCACGCCAAACCCGAACAGACCCTCGCCACCAAGACGACCATCGACCGATTACCCCGCATATATCGCGCGGTATCGCGCTACGTCGATGACGAAACTTGGAATTTCATTTCGCTCGAACACGTTGAATTGTACGAAATCATCTGGGATGTCGAGTCGATCACTGCCTACAACGGTGAGGCACCGAGCCGTGATTCCCAGACCTGCGTCGCGGTGGAGTTCACTTACAACGGGCAAAGCGTGCAGGTCGATGCGTCACGCCCGGTGATCTCCATTGGCCGTGGTGACAAGAACGATCTTATCGTCGGCAAGGATCTCGTCTCGCGACACCATCTATCCGCGCAATTCAGTCGCGGTCGCTGCACTATCACCGACAACAGCACCAATGGTTCCTGCGTGGTTGCTAGCGACGGCCGGCGCATCGAGTTCAAGCGCGAATCCCTGCGCCTGACGGGCGCGGGGATGATCATTCCAGGCAAGCCCGGGCCGGAAGATATCGACTACGCGATCAGATTCCGCTGTCTCTGAGCGCGTCCATACGCGCCTGTTCCAAAGCCGTCGCCAACGTCAGTCCCGTGATGCCTTGTGCTAACAAAGGCTGTGGCGAAACCGCAGCCACCACTTTCAGCGCCGCGCGCAGTCGCGCGGCCTGCGGGTAATCCTGATTTTCCAATCCCAGACGACCGGTGGCGTCGATCAGGCAGGCTTCCAGCAATTGTTCAAAGCGTGGTGGGCGACGCAGGGCGTCGGCCTCGGCCAGCAGTCGCACGATGGTCGAAGTCTTCAGTTCCAACGCGCGATGTACACGGGTATGCAGACGCGCCACCAGCACCGCCAGTTCGCGATGCTCGCGCGGCACACGCAGGCGCGCGCACAGCGCTTCGATAAGCTCGACGCCACGTTCTTCGTGACCATGGTGCGCGGGCAGAATATCGGTGGGTGTAGTGCCCTTGCCGAGATCGTGGGTCAGCACCGCAAAGCGCACCACGTCGTCGGCTGCGCGTCGCACTGCCTGTTGCAGCGCCAACATCACATGCACGCCGGTGTCTACTTCCGGGTGATGACGTGGTGGTTGCGGCACACCGAAGAGGCAGTCAATTTCCGGCAGCAAAGCTGCCAACGCGCCACACTCGCGCAGCACTTCGAAAAACTTTTCGGGATGGGCTTCGCCAAGCGCGCGACGCAGTTCCTGCCACACGCGCTCCGGTGCCAGGGTGGCGAGTTCGCCGGCGAGACTAATCTCACGCATCAAAGCGCGCGTCTCATCGGCAATCGCGAAGCCGAAGCGCGCCGCAAAGCGCGCGGCGCGTAATACCCGCAACGGATCTTCGACGAAAGCTACGGTCACGTGCCGCAAAATGCCGGCGGCAAGATCGCGCTGACCGCCGTAGGGATCGACGATTACACCGTCGTCGCCGACAGCCATTGCGTTGATGGTGAAATCGCGGCGCGCGAGATCCTCTTCGAGCGTGACCTGCGGCGTGGCATCGGTAATGAAACCCTTATAGCCCTGCCCGGATTTGCGCTCGGTGCGCGCCAGCGCATATTCCTCGTGACTTACGGGATGCAGAAACACTGGGAAATCCGCGCCGACCTGACGATAGCCCAGTGCCAGCAATTGCTCGGCGTTGGCACCCACCACCACCCAGTCGTGGTCGCTCACTTCGCGACCGAGCAGGCGGTCCCGCACCGCGCCACCGACCTGGAATATCTGCACCCGCGCGGGCCTCAGTCCGTAGGCGTGGATTCGGACGGCTCGCGTGGCACGCTGACCGCATCTTCGCGATAGTGATCGTAACGGCCACGTAGGGTACGGGCCGACAGATAGGCGGGCGCGATTTCCTGCATGGGGGTCGGTCGAATGCCGAGTGTGAGCAAACCATTCTCCGCTTCGCAGATCGAGGCCACCGACAGCGAGCGTAGATTGTCGCGCGTCAGTGGCTTACCGGGCACCCATTCCATGCACCAGGCGAGCAATGTCGCGAGCTTGCCGCTCAGTGGCAGAATCAGGGCGGAGTGGCCGCTCAGTTGCGCGACGTAGGCGACGATTTCGCGCAGGCTCATGACCGTCGGACCGCCCACTTCAACCACACTGTGCACGGCGCTGGTCGAACGTGACAGCAGCGCCAAGATGGCCGCCACCACGTCGCCGACATAGACCGGTTGCAACAAGGCCTCGGCACCGGTCAGCGGCAATACTGGCGCGAGTCGCAACAGGGCGGCGAAACGATTGAGGAAGTCATCATGGCGTCCGAAGATCACTGACGGTCGTATGACGGTGCTGTGCAATTGACGGCCGCTCTCGGTCTGCAGGATCTTTTCCGCCTCGCCTTTGCTGCGCAGGTAGTGGCTCGGCGCGGAGGTGCCAGCCTTAAGCGCACTCATGTGTAACAGATGGGGCACACGGGCCTGCTTGCAGGCCTTGATCAGATGTTGCACCGTCTCGACATGGGCACGTCGGAAGTCGGCACCATCGTCGCGCCGCTCATTGAGAATGCCGATCAGATTGATCGCCGCGCCACAGCCGACAAGCGCATGAGCAACACGTTCTTCATCTGCGACGTCTAGCACCACAACATCCGTGTCAGGCAGCAGCCACAGCTCGCGCGCGTGTTCGCGATCGCGAGTGAAGATGCGCAGGCCGAAACCTCCGCGCACCAGTTGATTGGCCAGCACGGTGCCGACAAAACCGCTGCCGCCGAACAACGCGACGCGTGGCTTGTTCACGAGGAACAGACCTTAAAATCGTGCGCATCGCGCGGCGGAATGGGAGGCATGACCGTGGTGAGTTTCATGATCGGGCGCTCGAGTCGTCGCTGATAGATAGCGGCGTAAAACAATGCACGCCGCACGTAACCACGGGTTTCGGTGAAGGGGATGGACTCGATCCAGCGCTCGCTAGGAACGCACTGCGAGCCCTGCCACTGCCGCACGCGACCTGGTCCAGCATTATACGCCGCCGCCGCCATCGCGAAGTTGCCGTCATAGCGCGCCAACATCTGGCTCAGATAGACCGTGCCTATGGCGATATTGGTGCTCGCTTCAAGCAAGGCCTTGGGACTGTCGAGCCGCAGGCCAGCGCTGCGCGCGGTTTCGCGCGCGGTCTCGGGCATGAGTTGCATAAGACCCAGCGCGCCGACTGGCGAGCGCGCGGCCGGATTAAAGGCGCTCTCGGCGCGGATGATGGCCATCACCCGCGCCGGATCCAGTGCATGACGCGCAGCGTGTGTGCGCGCGAGTTCGGTATATAAGAGCGGAAAGCGCAGCGTCAGATCGTCATAGGCATTGGCCAGGCCCAGCACGAAGATCGCGCGGTCCGGTCGTCCCCATTCACTGGCCAGCACCGCCGCCACCTCGAGTTCGCGGGGCGACAGCCGCTTCATTTCGAAACTCCATTCCCGTGCGGCGTGCTGAGACAGGGCCATGCGATCGAATTCCCTTGCGCGCTGTAGGCCGGCACGTGCGGCGAGGGCGTCCATCTCGGTGCTGGTCGCCCCTATCGGCGCTTCGCGGAATTGGTAGGTCTGGCCGAGGCGATCGGCCGCCAGGAAGCCGTAGTAGTCGCGTTCGGCGGCGAGTTCGCGCAGCAGACTGTCCGCTTCTTCCTGGCGTCCGATTTCACCGAGTGCGCGAGCGCGCCAGTAGTGCCATCGCAGTGTCTCGTCGGGGATCTGGGGCGCGAGTTCGGTCCAGCGCGCGAGTTCCCGCCAGGCTTCGGCGGCGATGCCTTCGCGCAGTTGATAGCGCTGCACGTCGACATCGACCGCCGTGGCGGGCACGGCATCGAGGAGCGCGATGCGCGCGATGTGATTACTCGCGGCTGCCGCCAGAGCGATGACTCGAGCGGCGCGCGCCTGCTCGTCTGCGCTGAACGACAGTCGACTCGCGAGCGTCTGCCAGGCGGTGCGTGCGTCATCGACGTCCTGTCGTGCGAGTCGCGCCAGGGCGTAGAGCGCAATACGATGGCCATCGGCGCTGTCCTCAAGATCGGGTGTGCGCAGCAACGCTTGCGGTGTTGCCACTGCCCGCAGCCACAGCGCGAACAGATCGCGATAGCGCGCGGCACTGAAATGGTTCGCCACCGCCCGCGCGATACTCACATCGCCGTTGTCCATCGCGTCCGCGACACGCGCCCACAGCTGCGCGTCGTTGAGACCACCGCTGGCATAGAGTTGGGCAAAGGGCTGATCGCACGCGGTGTCGCTTCCACCGCCAGCTTGCCAGCGCCTCTGAATATCGGGCAGGACAGTGCTCGTCTGCTCGTTGTCGAGACGTGCGGTGAGTTGTTGGCATTGCAGGGCGACGTCGTCCTGCGGACGATAGGCTTGCAAAAACGCTGACCAGCGCGCCTTGCGCGCGAGTTCGCGCAGCCAAGCGGTGCGTAAATGCTCACCGAGATAGTCGTCTTCGTGTCGCCGCAGGAAATCTATCATCTGCGCGTCGGACACCTCCGCGAGACGGTGCCGTAGGTCTTCGTAGTCCAGGTAGGCGCGCAGAGGGTAGTCACCGAGGGTCGCAGTCAGGCGGCGGGCCTGCACGAAATCGCCCTGGCTTTGCGCTCGACGCGCGCGCGTGAAAGTGTCGCGTTGCGCGGCGATGTCCGCGCTGGCGGCGCTAGCCGTCGCGAGCAGCAGTGCGAGCAGCACGAACCACAAGGGCCGGGACCGGAAACGGGCGCGGGTCAAGCCGCTGTATGACTTCATCGACGATGCGGAGGCGTTAACATATCCATTCGAATTGCATCGTGTGTCGCGACGCGCGATGTCGGATTCTAACCTGAAGGTGGGGCGGGCCATGCTCGACGCATGCCACGACGCGCCGCGCAGCTTTGCCTTGATCAACCACCGCTGATAAAAGGAACCGCACCGATGAACGACAGGATGCCAGCGAATTCCGTGCTGCACAGTGACGCCGTGGCGGCGCTGCTGCGCGCGCGCCGCACCACCCATGATTTCTTGCCTGATCGTATTGCCGATGACGTGGTGGAACGCGCCATTGAAGTGGCGTGCTGGGCGCCCAATCACCACCGCACCGAGCCGTGGCGTTTCTACCTACTCGGTGCGCTGGCGCGTAAGCAACTCATCGATCGCAATACCGATCTGGTACGCGCCGAAAAAGGTGACCGTGCCGCCGAGATTAAACGGCAACGCTGGCTGCAAGTGCCGGGCTGGTTGTTGATGACTTGCCTGCACAGCGACGATGCGCAACGCGAACGCGAAGACTATGCGGCCTGTTGCTGCGCGGCGCAGAACATGATGTTGACCTTGTGGGCCGATGGTATCGGCTGCAAGTGGACGACTGGCGCCATCACCCGTGACTCCGAACTGTTCCACCGGCTCGGCCTGCACGCGGCGCGCGAATTCGTGGTCGGCCTGTTCTGGTACGGCAAGCCGGCGACGCTGGTCGAGCAACAGCGCCGGCCGTTGGCCCAGGTCTTGGCGCGCATCGAATAAAGGGCGCTGAGCGTGGTCGTGACGCGGCAATTGACGGTCATCACGCGCGGCCGCAGCTTCGTCGAATTGACCGTCCGCTTGAACGACCTGGTGCGTGACAGCGGCCTGCGGATCGGTTTATGCGCGTTATGGATTCGACACACCAGTGCTTCGCTATTGGTGTGCGAAAACGCCGACCCGGAAGTGTTACGGGATCTTGAGCGTTATATGCAGCGACTGGTGCCCGACGGCGACCCGCTGTTCCGTCACGTCGATGAGGGTGATGACGATATGCCGGCCCATGTGCGCTCGGTGCTGACCCATACCGATATCAATCTGCCGGTGCGCGACGGACGGCTCGCACTCGGCAGCTGGCAGGGGGTGTTGTTGTGGGAGCATCGCGTGCGCGGCCACCAGCGCCGCGTCGATGTGACTCTCCTCGGCGAGTGAGCGCGCGAGCCTAGCGCGGCGCACCGACAGTGTGGGCTCTTGTGACGGCCGCTGCGCGGGCCGGCGGATCGTCAGCGACAGCATTGCGCCACAGACCTAAGTGATCCTCGACGATGCCCGTCAGTACATTGATATGACCTGGACTATCGTTCAGCGCCGGAATGTAATTCAACGTAAGCCCGCCGGCGGCGCAAAACCGTTCGGCGTTCTGCATGGCGATTTCTTCCAGCGTCTCCAGACAATCGACGGCAAAGCCTGGGCACAGCACATCCACACGTCGCGTACCGGCCTTGCCCAGCGCACTCAAAGTCATGTCGGTATAGGGTTCCAGCCAACGGGTCGGCCCGACTCGCGATTGGAAAGTCACCCTGCAAGCCTCGGGTGCAAGTTCCAAAGCGTCGCGTAACAGTCGCGCGGTGGCTTGGCATTGGCAGAAATAGGGATCGCCGGCCAGGAAGTATTTCTGTGGCAGGCCATGAAAGGACAACAGCAGCTGATCGGGTTGGCCATGCTGTGCCCAGTACTCGCGCACCGATGCCGCCAGCGCGCCGATGTACCGCGGGTCGGCGTAGTAGTCGTTGATGAAACGCAGCTCCGGCACCCAGCGCAAGCGCGCGCAATGGGCGAATACCGCGTCCATCACCGAGGCGGTGGTCGGTGCCGCATATTGTGGATAGAGCGGTAACACCAGAATGCGGCGCGCGCCGCGCGCCAGCAGTTGATCGAGCGCTGTTGCGATGGACGGTGAGCCATAGCGCATCCCCAGCGCGGTGACGATAGTGTCATCGTCATCGCTTGCGAGTACGGCGCCGAGTTTGTTGGTGAGGCTTTGCGACAAGGTCAACAAGGGTGAGCCATCGCTCTGCCAGATCTTCGCGTAGGCATGGGCCGAACGACGTGGGCGCAGGTTCAGGATCACGCCGTGCAGTATCGGCCACCAGAGCAGACGTGGTGTTTCAATCACGCGCGGGTCGCTCAGGAATTCGGCGAGATAGCGACGCACCGCGCTCGCGGTGGGGGCGTCGGGCGTGCCAAGGTTGCAGACCAGAATACCGAGACGCTGGCGGCGGCCGTGTTCGAAATCCGGCGTGCCGAGGTACTTAGGCATAGGGATAAGTTCTCGCGGGGAAAGGGCGGGACGCTACACCATGGCGCGCCGCGCTGAAAGACTCGACGTGATCGTTATTGCGATTCGCGCAGGCCGTCGGCGACGGGTTCGCGCAGGATTTCCCTCACCACCCGCAAGCCAATCAGGGCCAGGGCGCCGATCGCGACCGCGATGCCGAATACGGGTATGCGCCAGTCCGGCACATAGGGAATGTCCAACACTTGACTCGCGAGCAGGCCAGCAGTCAAGAGCGCGCCGGCGCTCGCCAGTGTGCCTGCGACCACACCGATGGCGATGAACTCGGCCAGCACCGCGCTACGCACGAAAGGCCGCGAGGCGCCGAGGGTGCGCAACAACACGATGTCTTTGAGACGTTCGCGTTGACTGGCCTGCACCGCTGCCGCGAGCACCAAGCCGCCGGCCGCCAGGGCGAACATGAACACCCAGGTGAGCGCCTGGGCGACGCGATCCATCACTTGTCTGACCTCCTGCATCAAAGCATCGATGTCGATCACGGTCACGCTCGGAAAGTGCGCTACCAGTGCCGCCATGAGGCCGCGCTCGGCGCCGTCGAGACGAAAGCTGGTGATATAGGTCGCTGGTGCGGTGGCCAGCAGATCAGGTGTCGTGACAACGAAGAAATTGACCTGGAAATTCTCCCAGTCGACTTTGCGCAGACTGGTGATGCGGCCGTGCATTTCTCGATCAGCGACAAGGAAGCTCAAGTCATCGCCCAGCGTCATGCCCAAGGTCTCGGCGATGCCTTGCTCGACCGAGAGTTCGGCCTTAGCGTCGGCCGCCCACCAGCGTCCGGCGACGATGCGGTTATCCGCTTTGGGTGTCACGGCGGAGGACAGATTGAATTCGCGATCGGCCAGGCGCCGTGCGCGCTCGTCGGTGTAGTTGTCGGGCACCACGGCCGCACCATTGATGGCCGTTAGACGGCCACGCACCATCGGGTAGAACTGCGGCGCGAGCTTGGCGTGGGCGGTCAGAAAATCGCGCATCGCGGCGACTTCGTCGCCTTGGATGTTGATCAGGAATTGATTGGGCGCGTCGGCGGGCAGATGGGCACTCCACTGGCGGAAAAGATCGTTGCGCACCAGCCCGAGCAGCAGGATCACGGCCAGCCCCAGACCAATCGCGGTGGTCTGCAACACTGACAGGCGCGCGCGCCGCGCGACGCTGGCGAGGCCAAAGCGCCAACTCATGCGCGTCTGTGTCCGCACTCGACCCAGCCCGCGCACCAGTCCCCAGCCGGCAGCCGCCAAACCCAACGCCGACGCCAGCATGCCGCCCAAGGCCATCAACACCAAGCGTGGATCGCCGCTGTGCCAGGGCGCAATGGCGGCGAAGGCGGCAAGCATGCCGACTATTCGCCACGGACGCGTCTTCGGCAGACCGGCGCGGTCGCGCGACAGGATGGCAATCACTGGCAGACGCCCAAGGCGCGCGAGCGCCGGGATCGCGAAACCACACAAGGCGACGACCGCGACCAGCGCGCCATGTAAGAGCGCGAATGGCGAAGGCGTGGTGGCGGCGTACTCGGCGATGGGCACCAGACGTTGCACCAGCAGTCGTTCGACTAGCAGCGCGATACTGTCGCCCAGCACGGTGGCGGCCAGCGCGAGGTAGAGCGTCTCGCAACACAACAGCATGACCACCGCGCGTCGCGTGAGGCCAAGCGTTTTCAATATCGCGACCGTGCCTTCATGCATTTCCGCATAACTGGCGGCGGCGAGTGCAATGCCAATGGCGGCGAGCATCACGCCAGCGAAAGCGGCGAGACTTAAGAAGCGTTCGGCTTGGTTCAGGGCCGCGCGCATCTCGGGTCGCGCACTACGTGGATCCTGCACGGTGTCACCGCGACGCAGTTCCAGCGCGGCGCGGTAACGGCCGATGGTGTCGGCAGGACCGGCGATCAGTGTGGTGTAACTGACGCGACTGCCGGGCAGGATGAGGGCGGTCGCGGCGAGATCGTCGTAATGCATGAGCGCGCGCGGCGCGATGGAGAATAGATCGCTACCGCGATCAGGCTCGAGTACCAGGATGTGTGTGAGTCGCAGGTGCGCGCCGCCGACAGTGAGCGTGTCGCCGATCTGCAATTGAAGCAGGTTCAGGAGCTTGGCTTCGGCCCATACCTCGCCGCGCGGCGGGCCGTGCGCGACGGTTTGTGGTGTTGCCTCCGCTGCCTCGGCGATCAGCAATTGTCCACGCAGCGGATAGGCATCATCGGCGGCCTTGAGCTGTACCAGCTGCAACTGTTCAGCACTGCCGACCACGCTGCGCATGGCTGCCAGCCGCGCATACTTCAGACCGAGTCGGGTTGCGCTGCTGGTATAAATGTCTGGTGGTGGTGCGCTACTCAAGACCGCCAGATCGCCCGCCAGCAAGGCGCTGGATTGCGCCATCAGTGCATGATCGACACGCGTCACCAAGAGATTCACCGAGACCGTGCTCGCGACCGCGATGACGGTCGCGGCCAGCATCACCGTTAGACGACCACTGGCGAGATCGCGACACAACAGTCGCCAGGCCAGACGCCCGAGCGCCACACGGCCGGTGCGAGCCTCAGACAAGCAGACGCCCGCCGGCCAGCACCAGACAATGTTCGCAACTCGCCGCGAGCGCCGGATCATGGGTGACGATGACCAGCGTGGTGCCGCATTCCTCATTCAAGCCGAACAGCAGATCGGTGACGGCGGCGGCATTAGCGGCGTCGAGATTTCCGGTGGGCTCATCGGCAAACAGGATGGTGGGCGTGGTGCAAAAGGCCCGCGCCAGCGCTACGCGCTGTTGTTCGCCACCCGACAGTTGTCGGGGAAAATGTGCGAGACGGTCGCTGAGACCGACCCGCGCCAGCATGGCCCTCGCTCGCTCGTGAGCATCGGGCTCGCCTTTCAATTCGAGTGGCAGCATGACGTTTTCGAGCGCCGAGAAACTGCCGATCAGATGAAAGGCCTGGAACACGAAACCGATATGCGCACGACGCAGTTCGGCGCGCTGATCTTCGTCCAAAGCCGCGAGCGAGTGGCCGAGCATCTCGATGTCGCCATGGGTGGGAGTGTCGAGCCCGGCCAGCAGGCCGAGCAGGGTGGATTTGCCTGAGCCGGAGACGCCAGTGATGGCGACCCGTTCGCGAGCGCCGAGGCTAAAATTGATATCATCAAGTATGCGAATCGCACCCTGCGGACCAATGACCTCCTTGCTTAACCGTCGCGCGCGTATGACATGGCCGACCGCGTGGTCTGCGGCGCTGGGGCTGGTATTGTTCATGATTTCGCTGGCGGCGTGCCGCGCGGCCGGGAGCGGCGCGGAGCAATCGATCCTTATCCTCGGTGACAGCCTGAGCGCAGGCTATGGCATTGCATTGCAGGACGCCTGGCCGAGTCTGCTCGCCACACGTCTTGCGCACGAAGGCTATCCGTATCGTGTCATCAACGCCAGCATCAGCGGCGAGACCACCTTCGGTGGCGCGCGCCGTCTCGCGGCGCTGCTTACCGAACACGAACCCGCCATCGTGATCATGGCCTTGGGCGCCAACGATGGTCTGCGTGGACTGCAACCGGTCGAGGTGCGCAAGAATCTCGACGCCATGATAGGAGCCGTGCTCGCGAATCATGCTGTCCCGCTTTTGTTACAGGTGCGGATACCACCAAATTACGGCCCGCAATACACTGCCGCCTTCGAGGCCGTCTATGGCGAGTTGTTCGCCCGCGACGGCGTGGTGGCCGGCCCCTTTCTGCTGGATGGCTTTGCCGCCGACCCCAGCGCATTTCAGGCTGACGGTCTGCATCCCGTGGCAGCCATGGAGCCTCGCATACTGACCACCCTGTGGCCGGCTATATCAAGCGCCATGGATGCCGCCAAGCAGAGGAAAATGAATCCGTGAAATTCTGCAGTCGATGCGGTTCCGAGCAGATGATGTGGCGTGTGCCGGACGGCGACAATCGCCCACGCCATATCTGCGATTCGTGCGGGGAAATCTTTTACGAAAATCCCAAGATCGTGGCCGGTTGCATTCCGGTGTGGGGCGAACAGATCCTGCTGTGCAAACGCGCTATCGAACCGCGTTTCGGTTGGTGGACCTTGCCGGCCGGTTTCATGGAAAACGGCGAGACCACTGCCGAAGCGGCGGCGCGCGAGACCTGGGAAGAAGCCTGTTCGCGGGTCGATGTTCTGGAGTTGTTCGCGGTCTTCAATCTGCCGCAGATCAACCAGATCTACATGATGTTCCGCGCCCATCTGCCGGTGCTGGAATTCGCGCCTGGTGTCGAGAGTCTGGAGTGCAAGCTCTACTACGAACACGAGATCCCGTGGACCGATCTGGCCTTTCCGACCATCACTCATACCCTGCGTTTCTATTTCGAGGATCGCGCGCGTGGTCGCTACGAACTTCATTTCGGCGACATCGTGCGCGATGGCCATCACAGCGTCATGACGCCGCGCCGCGCGATCACCGAGTCCTGACGCCGCATCCGCTGAGCAGACCCATTAGGAAACGACATGAGCGACAAGACCCTGTTCGAAAAAATCATCGCGCGCGAAATTCCGGCTGATATCGTTTTCGAGGACGAGCAGTGCATCGCTTTTCGCGACGTCAATCCGCAAGCGCCGATGCATGTGTTGGTGTGCCCGAAGAAGCCGATGCCGATGTTGTCGGACGCCGCGCCGGCGGACAAGGCACTACTCGGTCATTTGCTGATGACGGCGTCAGTCATCGCGGCCAAGGAAGGTTATGGCGATGCCTTCCGCGTCGCGATCAACAACGGCGCAGCGGTTGGACAGTCGGTCTTTCACCTGCATCTGCATGTGTTAGGCGGTCGCCGTTTCAGCTGGCCGCCGGGCTGAGCAGATTTAGAGATTTCTTGTGCGGGAGAGTAGGCAACGCCTGACCGGGGATGTCGGGCGTGGCGCGTGTGCCGGATGCTCCCGGCACACGTGAGAGCGATGCTCGCTAGCGACGCATCGCGTCGAAAAACTCAGCGTTGTTCTTGGTCTGCTTCAAACGCTCGAGCAGGAATTCCATGGCCCCGATTTCTTCCATCGGATGGAGCAGCTTGCGCAGAATCCACATCTTCTGCAGTTCGTCCTGCTTGGTCAGGATTTCCTCGCGACGCGTGCCGGAACGATTGATATTGACCGCCGGGAAGATGCGTCTTTCGGCAATCTTTCGATCCAAGTGGATTTCCATATTGCCGGTGCCCTTGAATTCTTCGTAGATCACGTCATCCATGCGTGAACCGGTGTCGATCAGCGCGGTGGCGATGATGGTCAGACTGCCGCCTTCCTCGATGTTACGCGCCGCGCCGAAGAAGCGCTTGGGGCGCTGCAGGGCATTGGCGTCCACACCACCGGTCAAGACCTTGCCCGAGGATGGCACGACGGTGTTGTAAGCGCGCGCCAGGCGTGTGATCGAATC
>JAYWAC010000097.1:0-16482 GCA_043782755.1 Pseudomonadota bacterium
CGCCGCCACCTTGGCCACCCAGCGCGCTGAAGCCGCCGATCATCTGCACCACGAACCAGTAACCCAGCATCCAGAAGGCCGGGATGGCGAAGGTCGTGACGTAGAAGCCGAACCAGAACAGCATGTGAACGTTGACCCGTGGATAGAGCACCACATAGGCGCCCATCACGCCACCAATAGCGCCTGATGCACCGACCATGGGAATCGCGGCGGCTGGATCGGCCGCCACCTGCAGCGCGGCGGCGGCCAGTCCGCACAATAGATAGAAGATCACGAAGCGACCGTGGCCCATGGCATCCTCAACGTTATTGCCGAAGATCCACAAGAACCACATATTGCCGAGCAGGTGCATCCAGCCACCGTGCAGAAACATATGAGTCACCACCGTCGCCCAATTGCCGCTAGCAGCGATCACGCACTGCGCATGGGGTCCGATCGGAACGCCGACGCCGGCCTGCAAGCGTCCCAGCAACTCGCCCGGTACCAGGCCCAGCGTGCAGATAGAACTTGCCAACGCCGGCTGACTGCCCAGCCCCTGCACCAGCATCCAGACCGCGATATTGAGCGCGACGATGGCCCAGGTCGCGTAGGGGGTGAGGATCTGCGGATTGTCGTCACGGATCGGCAACATGCGCTTCGTCCTAGCGGCTGGCGGACTTCAACACGCCGCGCGCGGCAAGGTCCGCGACCTGCGCCGGGCTGTAACCGAGCAAGCCTTCCAGCACTTGGGCGTTGTGTTCGCCGAGCCGTGGCGCGACCAGCTCGGGCAACTGCGGCTGCGCCGAGAAACGCAGTGGAAAACCGGGGATGGCGAGCGGCCCCATGATCGGATCTACGATGCGCCGCACCGTGCCACGCGCGGTGAAATAGGGATGCTCCAGCGCCTCGACCGGACTCAAGACCGGTGCCGAAGGCACGCGATGGATTTCGAGATGGGCGAACACCGCGTCGTTGTCGGGGAAGGTCGCGAGCCAGGCCTCGATCAACGGGATCAATTGTGTCTGGTTAGACGCGCGCGTGTCGGCAACAGCAAAGCGCGCATCGTGTTCAAGATCCGCACGCTCCATGGCCGTACAGAGATTCTTCCACTGCGGCTGCAAGGCGAGGATGACCAGATAACCGCTTGGTCCCTTGAACACGCCGAAGGGACAGAGCAGCGCATGGTGATTGCCGCTGCGCATCGGCATATAGGCGCCCTTGCTTAGGGTATGGGCCTGCACCGCGATGTCCTGGAGATGGAACATGCAATCGATCATGGCGAGATCCAGCCACTGGCCTTCACCCGTGCGGCCGCGATGGAACAAGGCATAACCGATAGCCGAGAAAGCATGCACACCGCTGCCAGTATCGGCGATCGCCAAACCAATGGGCTGCGGCGGGCCGTCGGCCGCGCCGGTCATGTGCATGAGGCCGGCGAAGGCCTGCGCTGCCCAGTCGTAACCGGTCTTGTGGGACAGCGGACTCTCACGCCCGTAGGCCGACAGCGAGGCCATGATGATGTCGGGCTTGATGGCTTTGAGATCGGGATAAGTGAGTCGCTTCTTCTCCATCACGCCCGGCCCGAAGTTCTCCACCACCACGTCGACCTTGGCCACCAGCTCACGCACGATGGTGTCGGCGGCGGGGTCGCGCAGATCCAGACACAGGCTGTGCTTGCCGCGATTCTGTTGAATGAAATAGCCGCTGCAACCGTTGTCGGAATAGGGCAGGCCACGCGAAGGATCGCCACCGGGCGCAAGTTCTACCTTGATGATCTCGGCACCCATCTCCGCCATCAGACGCGTGACGGTCGGGCCCGCTAGATATTGCGTGAAGTCGAGCACACGTATGCCGTCGAGGATCATCATGGCATCAATCCGGAGCAGGTCTGCGCGAATAGAAATAGTGACGCGAGTGTACACGGCCATTTGCGCGTTGCGGGTGGACCACGCTGCGTCGACAATAGCGACGCCTCAACACGCTAACGAGTCGTCCCGCCATGACTGAACCTGTCCAGGTCGATGCCATCGCCCACGCCATCCAGCTCGCGGTCACGCCGGTATTCCTGCTGGCCGGTGTCGGCGCAATGTTGTCGGTGATGGCGAACCGTCTGGCGCGCATCATCGATCGCGGCCGTGTGTTGCATGACCGGCGTCATCACGAACAGTCCGAGGCGCGCGACATCGATGTGGAACTCAGCGTGATCGACCACCGCATGCGGGTGGTCAACACCGCGATTTCGCTGTGCACCTTGTGCGCACTGCTGATCTGCGCGGTGGTGGCGGTGTTGTTCCTCGGCACCATCACTGCGCGTGGCAATGCCACCGCCATCGCCGTGCTCTTTATCGCCGCCATGGCCTGCCTGATCGGCGCGCTGCTGGCCTTTCTGGTCGAGATCTACATGGCGACGGTCAAGGTCTCGTTGCGCCGTTGACGCAGCGCGTGTTCGCGGCGTTCAACGCGGCGCCTGGGCGCTCATGATCCAGTTGATCACATCGTCACCATCGCGACGGCCCCAGACCCCGATCTCGCCACGCCCGCGCGCGCCCTGCACGGCATCGACCCGTCGCCATTCGGTCGCCACCACGCGATGGGCAATCTTCCAGGCGCCGTCGCGACACTCGAATCTATCGACATAGCGGATACCCATCACGTCGTCCTTGCCGTTGCCGGCGCCGTCCTCGCGCCGGTGATAGGCAACCGCATAAGTTTCGGCGCGGGCGAGTTCGCCGTCGATCTCGATCAGCATATTGCCCATGAAGTGCTGGGTGACAGTCCAACGGGCGAGAAAGCTGGCGGCGGCGGCGATGAATTCATCGACCGTGCCCTTCATCGAACCGTGGTCATCATAGGCATCGGGGTGATAACAGGACCGCACCAGATCGAAATCCATGCGATCGATGCCGCGCGCATAGCGGTAGATGACATCGGCAATCTCCTGGCGCGCGATGAGTTGCGTGATGGCGTTCGATGTGGACATAGAGGCTCCTCCCCAGACTGCAGGTCATGGTGATCTTGTCAGGCCATGCTAGCGCGTCATGTCCTCGTCCGCACCGCGCGCCACGGCGGAAGTTGCACGTATACTCGCGCAAGGTTTACGCAACGCGAGGGAGATCGCCGTGTCCGAACACCGCTTGTCCTGCTGCATCACCTTTGATTTCGACGGACTGTCCTCATGGATCGGATCGCTGAAGTCCAATAATCCCAGCACCATCTCGCGCGGCCAGTTCGGCGCGGTGGCGGTGCCACGACTGCTGGCGCTGTTGAAGGAACGCGGCATACGCGCGAGCTTCGCCGTGCCGGGTCATACCGCCTACGCCTATCCGCGCCTGGTGGAAGCTATCGCCCAGCACGGCCACGAACTGCTGCACCACGGCTGGGTGCATGAGAACCCGGCGAGCTTCGACGAGGCCGGCGAGCGCAATGTGTTGGAGCAAGGACTGAAAGCACTGGAGCGCGTGGTCGGCATCCGCCCGCGTGGCTACCGTTCACCAGCCTGGGACTTGAGCACGCGCAGTGTCGATCTGCTGCTCGAATACGGTTTCGAATACGACTCGAGCTGCATGGGCCATGACTTCTTTCCCTATTACCTGCGCAGCGGTGACCAGTGGTCGCTGGACGGCCCCTATCACTTTGGCATCACCACCGCGCTGGTCGAGATGCCGGTGACTTGGAGTCTCGACGACTTCCCGCCGGCCGAATTCGTGCTCGGCATGAATACCGGTCTGCAGGCGCCCTCGCAGATGGAAGAAAACTGGCGCGCCGATTTCGATTACGCCCATCGCGATCACCCCGGCGGGGTCTTCATCCTCACCCTGCATCCACAAACCATTGCTCGCGGCCGCTACTTCCTCATGCTGGAACGGCTGCTCGACTACTACGCGCAGCACGACGGCGTGGTATTCGAAGCGATGGGTGACTATGTGACACGTTGGAAAACCGCCAATCCGGTCGATAAATGGCAAGCGGCCAATCCGGATCTGAGCGGCGCCCACGCTATCGAGTTCTGAGTTCAACAGCAGGCATGGGCCATGCCCCATCATGCCGGTGGCGGTGTGGGCGCGAGGGTGATGACGATGATGAATCCGGGTGCGATGCGCGCAGTCGACTATTGGGTCGGCGTGCCCGCCTGTTTCCTGCTGACCTGTGTGCGACGCGCGGCGCGCTGGGTGACGGAACGCCTAGGTGTTAGGACTTCGCCGACAGTCGCGTCACCGCGCAACATCCTGGTCATCGAACTGGTGGAAATGGGCGTGCTGGTGATCGCCTATCCGGCGCTGCGCAAATTACGCGCGTTGTATCCCGACGCGCGCATCCACTTCCTGTGCTTTACGCAGATCCGTTCGAGCATAGACATGCTCGGCATCCTCGCGGCAGAGGACGTGCTGACCATCGATGGCGCCTCGCCCTGGACCCTGCTGCGCGACACATGGCGCTTCCTGTGGACGGCACGCCGGCGAGGCATCGATACCGTGCTCAATTTCGAGAGCTTCGTGCGCTACAGCACCATTCTTTCTTTTCTGTCGGGCGCAAGGCGACGGGTCGGCTTTCATCGCTTCCTGCAGGAAGGTATCTACACCGGTGATCTGTTGACCGACAAGGTCGCGTTCAATGCCCACATCCATACCGCCCATACGTTTCTCGACCTGGTCCATGCGCTGCACGCGCCGCCGGGTCAGATTCCGGCGGTCAAACGCCGCTACGTCGATGACGACTTAAGCGTACCCGCGCTACACACTGATGAGGCCACCGCCAAGGCCTTGTGGGCCAAGCTGCGTGGTTTCCATCCTGAGCTGGTGCCAGGCAAACGCCTGGTCATCGTCAATCCCAATGCCAGCGAACTGCTGTTATTACGCAAGCTGCCGGTGGAGAAATACGCCGCGCTGGTGCGTCGCCTGTTGTCCGACCCAGACATCTTCGTCGCCATCACCGGTGTCGCAGGCGAGAAGCCCGATGCCGATTTCATTCGTCGCGAAGTCGACGATGCGCGCGCCATCGATCTGACCGGTGCCACCTCGTTGATGGAGCTGTTACACCTGTTCAATCTCGCCGAGATGGTGATCACCAACGATTCCGGCCCGGCCCATTTCGCCTGTCTGACCGGCGCTCACATCGTGGTGTTCTTCGGCCCGGAAACACCCGAGCGCTTCCGCCCGCTGTCGCGGCGCAGCGATGTGGTCTACGCCGGGCTGTCCTGTAGTCCTTGTGTCAGCGCCTATAACCAGCGCCTCACGCCCTGCAACGACAACCAGTGCCTCAAGATCCTGACCGTCGACGACATCTATGCCTTGTTGCGGCGACGGTTGTATCCAGCCTGAGGGTGTCATCATGAACGCACGCTTCGAGACGTCCCGCCTGATGGCATGTTTACCGGCACGCCTGCGCCAGCGCGGCGTCCACGAGTTCCTGAAATTCTGTGTGGTCGGTGGCTCGGGAGTTGGTGTCAATCTCGGCATCTATGCGGCCGCGACGCGCGGCTTCGATCTCGCGCCGGCCTGGGCCTCACCGCTAGCTATCGAGATTTCGCTGCTCGGCAATTTTCTCGCCAACGAACGGTGGACTTTCCAAGCGCGCGCGCTGAGTACTTCCTTGCCGCAGCGACTCGGCACCTATCACGCCGTGTGTCTGGCCGGCGGCGCCATCAACTATGGCGTACTGCTGTGGCTGGTGCAGCGTGGTTGGTGGGACATCTGGGCCAACCTGATAGGCATCGCACTCGGCGTCGGCGCCAAGTTCATCGCCAGCACGGGCTGGACCTGGCGTGAACCTTCGCCACCTTGAGTCGCGCGCGCGTCGCGTGATGTCGCGCAGCCAGGTGGTGTTGCCGGCACTGACCGGCCTGCTGCTGTGCGCTTGCGTGACCATCAACGCGCAGTGCGCCGCGCCGCGCGACGATGAACAGTCACTGGTCGACCTCGGTCGCGCGCTGTTTTTCGATCGCAATCTCTCACTCCATCGCAGCCAGTCCTGCGCCACCTGCCATGATCCCGCCCATGGCTTCGTCGACAGCCGCGACAATGGCGTGAGCGGCGCCGTGTCGCTCGGTAGCGATGGCCGAGCACGCGGCGACCGTAACGCGCCGAGTGCAGCCTATGCGGCTCTGGTGCCGCCGTTCGCGCGCGACACCGAGGGCAATTATGTCGGCGGTCTGTTCCACGATGGACGAGCGCGCGATCTGGCCGAACAGGCCGGCCAGCCGATCTTGAACCCGCTCGAGATGCAGATGCCTGATGCCACGGCGGTGGTGGCGCGGGTGCGCGAAAACCCAGGCTATGTGGCGGCCTTCAAGGCCCGCTACGGTGCTCACTTGTTCGATGACGAACAGGCAGCCTTTGACGCCCTCCGCGAGGCCCTCGCCGCGTTTGAACGCACGCCGCTGTTCGTCGCCTTTGATTCGCGCTACGACCGTTATCTGCGCGGTGAAGTGAAACTGACTGCGGACGAGGAACAAGGTCGCACGCTGTTCTTCTCCACGCTCACCAACTGCGTCAGCTGTCATCTGCTCAAGAGCACCTCCTTGGGCCAGCACGAGACCTTCACCAACTACCACTATTTCAATATCGGCGTTCCCGCCAACCCGACGGTGCGACGCGTGAATGGCCAGCCAGCCGGGTACATCGATGGTGGCCTGCGGGATAATCTGGCGGTCAAGGATGATGCGCAAAGCGGCAAGTTCCGCGTGCCGTCCTTACGCAATGTCGCCGTCACCGCGCCCTATATGCATAACGGGGTATTCAAGGATCTGTACACCGCGATCTTTTTCTACAACCAGCATCTAGTGAAGAACGCGCAGAACGCCGTCAACCCCGAAACCGGCCAGCGCTGGGACCCGCCCGAAGTACCAACCACCGTCGATCGCGACAAGCTCACTCAAGGCCAGCCCTTGGACGAGGAGCGTATCGCACTCATCATCGCCTTCCTCAAGACCTTGACCGACCAGCGCCTTGAGCCCTTGTTGAAAAAATGACGCGCTCAAGGCACCTTGAGTCGCCGCCCACATCGGTCAGCCACCAACAGGAGTCCACCATGACCACAGTGAAGAAGTTTCGCATCAGGGTTCAAAAAAGTGCGCTGACCGATCTCAAACGTCGCTTAAGCAATATCCGCTGGCCGGAACGCGAAACCGTGGGCGGTTGGAGTCAGGGCATTCCCTTGTCCTATATGCGCGATCTGGTCGACTACTGGCGCGACGGTTACGACTGGAATCGCTGCCAGGAGGAGTTGAATGCCCTGCCGCAGTTCATGACTGAAATAGACGGCCTGGACATCCATTTCCTGCACATCAAGTCGCCGCACAGGAACGCCATGCCGATGATCATGACTCACGGCTGGCCAGGTTCGATCCTTGAATTCATGAAGGTCATCGGCCCGCTCTCCGACCCCGAAGCGTTTGGCGGCAAGGGCGAGGACGCCTTCCATCTCGTCATTCCGACCCTGCCGGGCTTTGGCTGGTCGGGCAAACCCAAGCTGCCGGGTTGGGGCATCGAGCACATCGGTCGCGCCTGGGGTCAGCTCATGGCGCGCTTGGGCTACAAGAAATGGGTCGCGCAGGGCGGTGACTGGGGTTCGGCGGTGACCCATTGCATCGGCCTGTCGGAGACCGAGCACTGTATTGCCATGCATACCAACATGCCGCTCTTGTCACCGAGCCCGGCGCTGCTCGACAACATGACGGACCAGGAAAAATCGGCGCGGGCCGGCATTCAGCATTACTTCGACTGGGACTCGGGCTATTCCAAGGAACAAAGCACGCGCCCCCAGACGGTGGGCTATGGTCTGGTCGATTCGCCAGTCGCGCAGTGCGCCTGGATCATGGAGAAATTCTGGGCCTGGACCGACAGCAACGGCCACCCGGAAAACGTCTTGAGCCGCGACGAGCTGCTCGACAACGTCATGATGTACTGGCTACCGGCGGCGGGCGCCTCGGCGGCGCGTATCTACTGGCAGTCCTTCAGCGTCCTGCTGGCGGAGAAGCCGGCTATTCACATTCCGGTCGGCGCCAGCATCTATCCCCACGAGATCTTCCGTGCATCACGACGCTGGTGCGAAGAGCGCTACAAGCAGCTCATCCATTACAACGTGCTGCCCAAGGGTGGCCACTTCGCGGCTTTTGAACAACCCGAAGTGTTCATCAACGAAGTGCGCACCTGCTTCCGCCAGGTGCGTTGAGCCGCACAGCCCGCGATCGATCATGATCCCCCATGTGTGAACTGCTAGGCCTGTCGGCCAATGTGCCGACCGATATCTGTTTCAGCTTCAGCACGCTCATGCAGCGCGGCGGGCGTACCGGCCCGCATAAGGACGGTTGGGGCATCAGCATTTATGAGGGTCGTGGCGCGCGCTCGTTTCACGATCCGCGCCCGAGCATGGCCTCGGAAGTGGCGGAGCTGATCCGCCGTCATGCCATCAAGAGCAAGATCATCGTCAGTCACATCCGCAAAGCCAATCGCGGCCGCGTGTGTCTGGAGAACACCCATCCCTTCACGCGCGAGTTGTGGGGCCGCAGCTGGGTGTTCGCGCATAACGGCCAGCTGCGCGGTATCAAGCGCTACGGGCTTGGGTCTTACCGCAGCATCGGCAGCACCGACAGCGAACACGCTTTTTGCTGGCTGCTAGCGCAGGTGCGCGAACGCTTTCCCGACCCGCCGGCCGACCCGCGCGCGCTGTGGAAATTCATCGCCACGCTGGCCGACGAGCTTGCCACCCTCGGCACCTTCAACATGCTGTTGTCGGACGCCACCCATCTCTATGCCTATTGCAATACTCATCTGCACTGGCTGACGCGGCGCGCGCCCTTTGGCAAGGCACGCTCGATAGACACCGGCGAGCTGGTCGACTTTCAGGACTTCACCAGCCCGCGTGACATCGTGACCCTAATCGCTTCGCGACCGCTGACCGACAACGAGATCTGGCAGGCCATGATCGCGCGACGTCTGACGGTGTGGCGGGCCGGCGTGGCGGTCGCGGGTGTGGTCGGCGGGCGGCTGGAAACGTGAACGATTGTCACGATCGTGCGAAACATCACGCTGGCAGCCAAGGCGCTCTTTTTACCGGCGATGCGATCCGGTAACGTTCACCCTAACGCTGGCCCCCACGACGGGGCTGGATTCATGCACCAGGAGATGATCATGAAGTTGCGGACCACGCTACTTGCTTCCACGCTGGCCCTGATGGGCGCGGCATCGCTGAGCGCACAGGCCGCTTTTGAAAATCTCGCCGTGGACAACGGCACCTTAGCGACCGCCCAAGCGGTCGGCTCGATCGGTGCCAGCGGGGTGATCAACGTCTTCGGTCTGCGCGGCACGGTCAACCTTTTCGGTGCCGTGATAGTCGACAACAGCGACGCCGATTTCTACGGCTTTAGCGTTGCGGCCAACCAGATCATCACCCTGCGCGTCGATACCCCCGAAGGCCCGAATTTTGGCAACGATCCTGTGGTCGGCCTGTTCTCGGCGAATGGCACAATACTGAAGGTGGACGACGACGGCGGGCCGGGCTATGACTCTCTGCTGAGCTTCACCATCAGCGCGCCGGGGACCTATTTCGCGGCGGTCAGCGGCTTTGACGACTTGAATTTCAATGGCGTCTCGGACATCTTTGAACTCACCAACGACCCCCAATTCTTTGCCCGCACCAACTTCCAGTACCACCTGCAGATCAGTGCGACCCCGGCCCCCGTGCCGGTGCCGGCGGCTGGCTGGTTGCTGGGTTCGGCGCTGCTCGGCCTCGCCGCTCGTAAGCGCAAAGCGGCCTGAAGCTGAGCCTTGCTTGACGAGTGCGCGGCGCGGCCAAGCGCTGCGCACTCCTGCACTGCCCGTCCGCTGCCGTCGCGAACACGCGACGCGTCTTACATCCCCATCACGCTTCGATAGGCTTCCCAGAAGCCGATGATCGCGCCCTCGGTGACGAGGTGCTGGGCATCCTCCGCACGACCGCCACCCATGGCGATATAGGAACTGGCCTCCCCCGCCTGGCGCACCGCACGCTGCACGATTTCCACTGCCTCGCCGTCTTCCATCGAGACGAAGCCGGCCGGGCCGATGAGATTGGCCTGCTTCAAGCGCATCGCGCGCATTTCCTCGTCATCGTCGGTATAGCCGAAGTGCGTCCACACCAGTTCAAAGCCATCGACGCCGTGCGTCACTATCTGGCGCACGGCGAGAGTGTTGGCGATCTGCTGTAACACCAAGTTGGGAAACACCGAGAGGATGACCAGCGTAATGCCGTCATCGAACTCCGAACGCCCGGCGAGCAGCGAAGGATCGGCGAGCTTGAAACCAGTGTCATAGCTGCGCACGTCCTTGTAGACCTCACGATCGAGCGCCGCGTCGGACGTCGCGGCCTTGGTGTAGAGCATGGTGTGGCGATGGCTGTCGTCCATCAGACAGGCGCCGGTCTGCGACGAGCGATAGAGGCCAAAGGTGTTGTGGAACAGATGCAGCAGGCTGGCGTGATAGGGGTCGCGGGTGTTCTCCGCGTAGAGCTTCCAGTTGCCGCGCATGAACTGCCGCTGGTCGCCGAGCAGGGTCAGCGGTCTCGCGCACAGCCGTTCGATGCTCGCCACCACCATCGGCCCCAGGTAGTCAGCGAGCGACGCGCTGTCGTGCGAAAACGTCGCGAACACCAAACCATGCAAGACCTCGACGCGCAGACGGGTGAGATTGTGTTGCGCCGGATCGAAGTCTGGCGGCATGCCGCCGCGCCCGCCTATGCCGCCGCGAAACGGCACGCCGAGCAGACGCCCGCGAAGATCGTAAGTCCATTGGTGATAGACGCAGGACAAGCGCGACTGATTGCCACGCAGCTCGCGACACACCAGCGCACCGCGATGGGCACAGCGATTCTCGATGACCTGTAGCTGCCCTTCGCGATCGCGGGTGAGGATGACCGGGATAGCGCCGACATAGGTGGTCTTGAAGTCGCCGACCTCGGGCACTTCGATGGCGAGGCCGACGAAGCTCCACACCGGGCCGCGAAAAATGCGTTGCTGCTCGCGTTCAAAGCAAGCGGTGTCGGTGAACAGGCCATAGGGCACGGCACACGCGCCGGCTGTGACTGGCCAGCGCAATTCGTCGCTCACGGCATTCATGACGCGCTCCTCATAATGGCGTGACCAACAGGCTGTCGATGCGATTGGTGTCAAAGGTCACCAGCTTGCGGCGGAACAACAACTGACCGGCCATGCTGACGATGTCGTCGTCATAGGTGCCGACGCTATAGGCTTCGCTGACGCCATTGGTGCGGGTGCGAAACACCGCGTAATGACTGCGCGCCTGCACGCTGTCGGCACTGACCACGCCGAGCACGGTGCTGCTGAGCAGATGCCGATAGCGATGTCGCTCATAGATATTGGCGTGGCGCAACGAGACCACGCGATCGATGAGCATGCCGCGCGAGTCGCAGGACAGGGTCGCGAGCGGCAGGCCGCGTTCGGCATTCTCGCGCGCCACAATGCGATACTCGCAACGCTCCGTAAAAAAATCCGGCCAGGCTTCCAGCCGATCGTCGTCTATGCACTGTACATAGCGGGCGAGCAATTGCTCGACGACGTAGTGGCGTTCCAGCGGCGAGAGTTCGAGCAGGTTCATGTCGAAGGGGATGCCCTGACGTTTGAGGGCCGCCATGCTAGCGCGCGCCTAAGCGCTCAGGCCAGTGCGCGCAAGCGCCGCACGCTGACCACCAGTGCCAGCGCGATGAGGGTGAACAACGCGAGGCCTGCGCCAAAACCGTGGGTAGCGTCGTACAACACGCCAAGGATCAGCGGCCCGAGCATGCCACCGACCTCACCCGCGCCGAAAAACAAGCCCGTCGCCATGCCGGCATTGCGCGCACCGATGTCTGGCAGTTCAACCAGGATCAGAACCAGCACGGTAGTGAGGGTGGAACGCGCGATACCCTGCAAGATGAGGCCGGGTAGCAGCAAGCTCGGCGTAGAGAACTGCAAGAGCACACTGGCGAGCAGTATCGCGCAGCTCAGCAGGGTAAGAATGCGAAAGCGCCGCGCCGGGATCGCGAGGCGCGGAATCGACAGGGAGCCGATGATGCCGATGATGGTCGGGATGGCGGACCAGTAGCCCGCCTCGACCGCCGGCATGCCGCCATGCACCAGCATCTCGGGCAACCAATTGCTCAGCGCATGACCGATCAGGAATACGCCGACCGCCATGCCCAACAGCAGGCGTATGGCCGGACGCGCGAGCAGGCCGAGCAGCAACTGACCGTGGGGCGTGTGGGACCGTGACTGGCGCTCGTCGGCAATCGGCCGTATGGCGGGCAGCGAAGCCAACGCCCACCACAACACACCTGACAGCGCGGCGAGCGCCGCCCACAGCTCGAGAATCTTGCGCCAGTCCTGATCGAAATACGGCAACAAGTAGCCGTGGGTCAAGGTCAGCGACACCACGCCGCCGACCGCCGGACCGGTGATGTAGATGCCCATCGCGAGTCCACGGCTCTGGCCCTGAAACCAGTGAGCAATAACCTTGGGTGCACCGGCCGAGATGATCGGGCCACCGATGCCGAACAGCGCCACCGCCGCCAGCAAGCCATGAAAGGAATCGGCGCGACTGCGGCCATAAGCGGATGCCGCCACGCACAGCGCGCCCAGCAGCAAAGCCCAGCGTGAACCCAGGCGATCGAGCAGGATGCCGCAGGGCAAGGCCGCCGCGATGTAGATCAATTGCCAGGCGCCCATCACGGTGCCCATCTCGGCATGGCTCATGACGAGATCGTGTTCGATCAGTTTGACCAGCGGAGCGAGGCTGGTGACGACCAAGCCAAAGGTGCAGTAGATAGTCCACACGCCAAACAACACCAGCCAGCGCATGGAAGAAGTCGCAGCCATTCTCACGCAGCAGGGAAGACAGGGCGAGCAGCGTAGCCGGCGCGCGACTAGCCGGCAATTGCACAGGCGGGGAATGGTGGAGCGGTGTTAAACCAGCCGTCACCCGAACGCGTATCGCGATCTCACTGTAGATGCGAATTCATTCGCACCTACAAGGGAGATTGTTCAGTGCGTCTGATACACGTAACGCCAGCCGCGCGAGCCGGTATCGAGGGCACGCCGGCGGGTCTCGATGGTACCAGCCTGGACGCTGCCAGGTTCGCGCTGCGCGCCAGCGGCATAGAGCTGCTCGCTGCGATTGTCGCGGGCGTCGGTATTGCCGATCGAATTCGAATTGAGATGCTCGTTCATAGCGTATCGCTCCTGCCCCAGGGCTCGGCCGTTGGTGAGTAGGGAGGGGCAAGGGCCATGCCAATCGAGGTGCGTGCCGCGCCGGCAAACGGACTTGAGTCAGGTTCCCGCCGTTTGGTCGCCGCGCCTGTGATGGGCTTCACAGGCCGTGGGCTGCGCGCGGCGGACTTCGCATTGCGTCGTCAGGGCGTGACGAAATCGCGAGTCGCGAAAGTGACGATTTTTGTCGTCGACTGACGACAGTCGTCACTGGACAGCAGGTGACGTTATATCGCTCGACGCTCAAGCATCGAGCTTGTCATCGGCCATGCAGTGCGCGGCGTGGCGGTGGCATCGGTCATACCGCCAGTAGCGCTGTCAGCATGAACTCGCGTGCATACTATGAGCGCTCAGGAATCATCTCCTGCTTCCTGCCCGACCGGAGACCATCATGAAAGGCCTGCTCGTCAGCCAGTGGACGACCTTCGATCAACTCGCCCTCGTCGAGGTGCCGCACCTACCCTTGGGCGCGCGCGACGTGCGCATCCGCATCCAGGCGGCGGGTGTGAGCTTCGCCACAAGTCTGGTGGTACAGGGCAAATATCAACGCAAGCCGCCCCTGCCTTTCACGCCCGGCACCGAAGTGGCGGGCATCATCATCGAGACCGGCGCGCAAGCGACACGCTTCAAGCTCGGCGAGCGGGTGTGTGCGGTGCTGGACTGGGGCGGTCTGGCCGAGGAAGCCGTCGCGCGCGAGGTCAATGTGTTCCGCATTCCCGATGGCCTGTCCTTCTCACGCGCCATCGCCTTCACCAATTCCTACGCGACCTCGGCCGCCGCGCTGACCTGGCCCCATCTATTGAACGTGCAGGCCGGCCAGACTTTGCTGGTGCATGGCGCGAGCGGCGGTGTTGGGATCGCCGCCGTCGAGATCGGTAAAATTCTTGGCGCGACCGTGATCGCAACAGCGGGTTCCGAGGCAAAACTGACCCTTGCCCGTGCCCACGGCGCCGATCACGGCATCAACTACCGCGCACGAGAGTTCCGTGACGAAGTGTTAGCACTGACTGCGGGGCGCGGCGTCGACGCGGTCTACGATCCGGTCGGTGGCGATGTGTTCATGCAGTCGCTGCGCTGCATGGCGCCTGAGGCGCGCATCATGCCAGTCGGTTTCGCCGGCGGCGAGATTGCGCAGATCCCGGCCAATATTCTGCTGGTCAAGAATCTCATCGTGTGCGGACTCAACATGGGTCTCTACTACGGCTGGAGCCCGCAAGACCTGCGTTACTTCTATGCAGAGCGCATGCGCGCCAACATGGAAAAACTCTTCACCTGGTTCGTCGAAGGACGCATCAATCCGGTGGTTGACACGACTTATTCGCTGGCACAGGTGCACCAGGCCATGGACGACGTGCTGACACGCCGCGCCATCGGACGCATCGCGGTGGTGATGGATGAGGAGGCGAAAAGGCTGGGCGTGCTTTAGCCGCGACAAATTCGTACATTCACCGCCACGTTCGGCCGTGGCGGTTGACGCTTGCGGCATAATGCCGGCTCCGATTCCCATCAAACTTCGCGGCGGCAAAGCCCGCCCTCCATCAGGGCTGCACAGCATGTACAAGAAAAGTAATCCCGTTACCCACCTCTGTCACAGCGATGTCGACAATATCTGGATCCGTGGCCGCAATCTGTGCGACGACCTGATCGGCAAGCTGACTTTCACCGACATGATCGTGTTCCATTTCCTGGGCAAGGAACCGACCAGCCTGCAGCGTGCGGCGGTCGACGCGGTGTTGGTGTGCATCATGGAACATGGCATGACGCCATCGGCGGTCGCGAGTCGCATCACCTACCTCGGCGCGCCGGAATCCTTGCAGGGCGCAGTCGCCGCTGGGCTGCTGGGTGCCGGCTCGCGCTTCGTCGGCACCGCCGATGAAGCGGCCGCGCTGCTGGCGCGCATCGTCGCCAAACCCAAAGCAGAGCGCGCCGCCGAAGCCGCCGTCATCGCCAGGGAACACGTTAGCGCGAAGAAATTCCTGCCGGGCTATGGTCATCCCATCCATGTGAACGGCGACCCACGCGTCAAACGCCTGGCCGAAGTGGCGACTGCCGCCGGTGCCAAGGGCGAGTACATCGAGGCGATGGTTCTGCTCGGTGACGCGATCAAGGTCGCGTCCGGCAAAAACATCGTCATCAACGTCAACGCCGCGATCGCGGCCCTGCTGCTCGAAGCAGGACTTCCACCCGCCATCGCGCGCGGCTTCAACCTGATTGCGCGCTGCGCAGGTCTGGTCGGTCATCTGTTGGAAGAACTGGAAGAGCCGGCCGGCTACCACATCTGGAAGATGGCCGAGGAAGGCATTCCTTACGAGGAACGCTGAGCGCACCTCTGAGCGAGGGGCAATGCGATTTCAATCGCACATTGATTCGCGTACCCCCCGCTGCCTTGCAATTCCCCGCCAGTTATTCCTCTAATAAGCCAGCGGTCCCTATCGAGACCGCGCCAGCACAGGGGAGAACGCCATGGATCTTCGACCGATATCGGCCGACTCGCACATCACCGAGCCGCCGAACTGCTACCTCGACTACATTGACCCCAAGTTTCGCGACGTCGCACCGCACATCGTCTACAAGGAAGGTGTCGGCGACATCTATGTAATCAACGGCATGAACGATCCGATTCCGATGGCACTGGTCGCTGCGGCGGGCAAACCCCCCGAAGAGCTGAGCCTGTCCGGCGCGCGCTTCGAAACCCTGCACCGCAGCGGCTGGGACGCCAAGTTCCGCATTGCCGATCAGGAACGCGACCATATCGCCGCCGAGATCATTTATCCCAGCGTCGGCATGGTGCTGTGCAATCACCCGGACTATACCTACAAGCGCGCCTGCATGAAGGCCTACAACCGCTGGCTGCTGGAATATGCCTCGGAAGATCGCGCGCGCATCATTCCGCTCGCCCAGATCGCCATGAGTTCCATCGACGAGGCGATCGCAGATCTTCACGAAATCAAGCAGCAGGGCTTTCCCGGTGTGATGATGAGCGGCGTGCCCGCCTATCTCGATTACGATTCACCGGAATACGATCGCTTCTGGCAGACCGCCATCGATCTCGAGCTGCCGCTGTCCTTTCACATCCTGACCGGCAAGAGCGATGCTTTCGGTACCGCACAGCGCGGCCCGCGCATCAATATGTTCATGTCCATCATCCGTGGCTGCCAGGACATCATGGGCATGCTGGTGTTCTCCGGGGTGTTCGAGCGCAATCCGGGCTTGAAGGTGGTGTGCGTTGAAGCCGACGCCGGCTGGGCGCCTCATTTCATGTACCGCAT
>JAYWAC010000098.1:0-16470 GCA_043782755.1 Pseudomonadota bacterium
GGCGCGATCTGTTGCTCGTAGAGTTCGCGCTGGTGCTCGAGGGAACCGCTGTCGAACAAGGTGTCGATCAGCCGCCTGAGCTGTGGCCGCAGGCGTAGATAGGCGCGGAAGGCGCGCGCGACGATGCCCGATAAACCGTGGAAATAAAAACCACCGCCCTGCGCCGCGAACCACCCGCCACGCGCATCCCAGAAGCGCTGCGCAAAGGGCGACAGATCAGCGCGCAACACATCGTGATACAACGCTGTGAATTGCGCATGGTGGCCACGCCCGAACAAGGCGAAGAAGTCGCTGTGATCGAGATGACGTATGCCCGCCAGCTTGAGTTCCAGCAGGGCGGTCTGACGCGGGTTGGCATCGACGGCGTCGATGCGGCGCGGGCCGAGCAACGCATAGTCCAACACATTACAGCCGGCACTGGTGATGACCAGCATGGTGTCGTCAGCACGCAAATTGAGTGCGCGACGATCCACTGCCGGATCTTCCCAGCAGGTGTTGTAGACCAAGGCCCGCGAATACACCGCGTCAAAAATCTTCTGATCGATACGATCCGAAAGCGTGAGTTGCGCGCTCAGAGCGGCCTCCGTCGATGTCGTGCCCGTAGCACGGTCGCATCGCAAGTTATGGGGGTGCGATGACAACGGTGTGATGAGCTTGCGTCAGAGTCATGACATCAAAGCCAGGGTGGCGCTATTACCGTCATCGTCATTGAACAGCTGCACGCTTGTCATGGGCCGTTCACACATCGAGAGGACAGTTCACGCAATCGATCAACGCCAGCAGCACTCGGAGTTGTCATCCCCATGCTTGAGCAAGTCCCATGGAATACGTCTTACACCTGGTCGCTCGCGCTATCGGGGACCTTGCTCATCGCGCTGTCCATTGGTTTGATGCGCTATGCGCGACGGCTTACTGCAACCTTGGCCGCACGCGCCTGGACCCCGACTGTGGCGCGCGTACTGGCCCAGTGGATACGCAGCCGCGAGACCGATGAGACACGCTTGCTGTCCGCTGACGGCGCGCCCGAGCGCTATATCGCGCCACGCCGCAGCGCGCTCCATCGCCTGCGTGAGGAACTCGCTGAGCGCGCGCCCAAGTCCCATGCCTGGGCTGAACAAGTGCGTGGTGGTCTATCGGATTTACGTTTCAGCGACGCGAGTCGCGTGCCCTTCCCCTTCGCGCGCATCATGCGCGAAGGTTTCAATGTCGCTGCGGTGGCGACCGCCAGCCGGGGCAGTCGGCTGTGCGATCTCGACGGCAACTGGTCACTGGATGTGAGCGGTTCCTACGGCGTCAACCTCGCCGGCTATGACCGCTACAAGCAATGGCTGGAACGTGGCTGGCAACGGGTGCGCGATCTGGGGCCGGTGCTTGGCCCTCTGCATCCGCTGGTGGCGGACAACGTCGCAGCCCTGCAAGGTATTTCCGGTCTCGACGAAGTTTCGTTTCACGCCAGCGGCACCGAGGCGGTGATGGCGGCGGTACGTCTCGCCCGCTTCAACACTCAGCGCAAACTCGTGCTGTGTTTTTCCGGCGCCTATCACGGCTGGTGGGACGGCGTGCAGCCCGGCCTCGGCAGCGAACGTGGCATCGACGATTGTCTGAGCGTAAAAGACATGGACCCCGCCGTGCTCGAACTGATTCGTCGCCGCAGCCACGAGATTGCCGCCGTGCTGGTCAATCCGGTGCAGGCCTTTCATCCCAATTCGCCACCACCCAACGACGCCATCCTGTTGCACAGCGAGGTGCGTCGTACCGAGCAGAGCACCTCGCCCTATGGCCGCTGGCTGCGCGAATTGCGCGCGGTATGCAGTGCGGCCAAAGTGCCCTTGATCTTCGACGAAGTATTCAGCGGCTTCCGGCTCGCTGCGGGCGGTGCACAAGCCTGCTTCGGCGTGCAGGCCGACATGGTGTGCTATGGCAAGACCGTCGCGGGCGGCATGCCTATCGGCGTGGTGTGCGGGCGACATAATCTCATGCGCCGTTATGACGCGGCGCATCCGCTGCGTATGGCTTACGTAGTCGGTACCTTCGCCGCGCATCCGCTCACGATGGGCGCGATGGCCGAATTTCTGGACTGGGTGACGACCCCTGCGGCGGTGACTGAACTCGAGGCCTTGAATACGCGCACCGCGCGCTGGGCGGCCGAGACCAGTCGCGCGCTGCAACTCGCCTGCCTGCCGCTGATCGTCAGCAGCCTGGGCAGCATCTGGACGCTGCAATTCACCGCGCCCAGTCGCTACAACTGGCTGCTGCAATACTACCTGCGCGCCGCAGGCGTGAATCTGAGTTGGGTCGGCACCGGCCGCTGCATGTTCAATCTCGATTTCAACGAAGTCGATCTGCGTGACCTCACCACCGCCATCATCACCGCCGGTACGCGTATGCGCGCCGATAAATGGTGGCTGGACGCGGCCGAACACCCCGCGCGTAAGCAAGACATCAAGACCGAGATCGCGCGCGACATGCTCGCCGCCATCGTGCAACCGCCGCGTGCTGTGACAAATTTCTATCGCGAAGTCATGCGTCGCAAACATGACGACCACCTCGCCTCCCACAGCAACGGCACCAATCAACTGCTGCATCTCTTAAGTTCCGCCACGTTCATTTTCTGCTATTGGCTGGTGTTCTCCGATCTGGTCACCGCCATGTGGCTGGGCCTTGCGGCGCTGTTCGTGCGTCAGCTGGGCCATGCCTTGATCGAGCCGCCGTGTCACGACAAGGAACAATTGCTGCTCGGTTTCGACACGCGCTCCAAGACCCGCGTAGTGGGCATCTATCTGCTCATTCCGCTGGTCAACGCACTGCATGCCGGACAGCTGGACATGGGCAATCTGCCGTCATTGGCTGGCAGTGTCGCGCGCCAATGGTTCGCCTTCACGGCGCTGGTGGTTTTCGGCCATGTCGCACGCCTGATACCCCGGCATGGTCTGCGCAACGCGCTGGTGTGGCTAATCAAACTAGTGACCGACCCCATCACCGATATCTTTGCCTACACCCCGACCCTGCTGCGCTTCGCGCGACACATCTGAGCAAGCGCCATGATCGACCAAGGCTTGTTGGTGGTGCTCGACTTCGACGGTCTGTTGATCAACTCCTATGCGCTGCTGCGCGACACCATGGCGAGCTTCGGTCTCGACGTCGGTGATGAGGAGCGCTTCCGCAATCGCCGTAAATTCCTCAAGTACTTGGGTGGCGGCAAGGAGTTGTTGCCTAATCTGGTGGGCATGAGTCTGCCCAAGACGCGCAAGCTGCGCGCACGTTTGACCGAGTGCTACCGCGAATGTGGCTTCATCTATCCGGAGTTCATCGATGTGCTGAACCGCATGATCGCCGAGCCGGCGATACACTGCGGCATCGTCAGTCGCAATTTCACCCTGCGCCCCGGCCCGACCATTCGTCGCGTGCTGGCACGCAGTGGCGTCGACGAGGCGCAGCTCGATTTCGTGATACCCGTGCCGATAGGCGCGAGCAAGGTCGATGTACTGGACGGCATGCTCGCCAGTCGTTACCACGAAGCGCTGCTATGCGCCGATGAGATCAGCGACTACCGCGCCGCCTGCGAGGCCGGCTATAGCACGCTCATGGGTGCCTATGGCTTTGACACCAGCGCGCGTCTGCGTGAACGCGGTGAAGTGCCGATGGCATGTCTGTACGACACCCCTGAAGCACTGGCGGCTGCGCTGCGATTGCGGCTGGCGCCTTATCGCCTGCGCTGCGATCGCAACTACATCGCGGCCGAACCCTTGACCTCGCGGCGCTTGCCGCTGCTGGCCGGAATAGGCGCCAGGTAACGCAGGAAATCAGTGCTGCAAGCCTCCCACGAATAGCGGCGCGCCTGCGCCACGCAATCGCTGCGCGACAGCTTAAGCGCGCCACGCACGGCGGCACCGAGATCCTCGTTCAGCACACCGGATACACCCGGCACGATGACATCTAACGGCCCCTGCACCGGATAGGCCGCTACCGGCAGGCCGCAGGCCAACGCTTCCAATAACACCAGACCGAAAGTATCGGTGCGACTCGGAAACACGAAAACGTCACCGGCGGCGAGATGACGCGCGAGATCGCGGCCGTAACGCGGGCCGAGGAAATGACAGTCACGGTAACGCGTCGTCAAACGCGCACGATCCGGTCCGTCGCCGATCACTATCTTGGTCGCGATAGCCGGCAGATCGAGAAAGGCTTCGATATTTTTCTCGACCGCGACACGGCCCATGTAGACAGCTATCGGGCGCGGATAGTCCCAGCGCACCGGGTCGTCGGTGTTGAACACCTCGGTATCCACACCGCGCGCCCACAAACGCAGATTGTCGAAACCCCAGGCTCGCAGTTTGTCGCGCTGGGTGGCGGTCGGCACCATGGTGCGTTGCGCCGCGCCGTGAAAATGACGCAGATAAGCATAACTCCAGCTCACCGGCAGTGGCGCACGCAGTCGAATGTACTCCGGGAACTGGGTATGAAAAGCCGTCGTGAATGGCAGACCATGGCGCCGGCAATAGCGCCGCGCGGCGTGACCGAGAGGCCCTTCCGTCGCGATGTGAATAGCATCAGGTGCAAAGGCCTCAAGCATCTTCGCCACACGTCGGCTGGGCAAGACCGCGAGACGGATGCTCGAATAAGTCGGACAAGGGAGGGTAGGAAAATCGAGCGGCGTAATGGTCAGCACCTCGTGGCCCATGCGCTGCACACAATCGACGGTCATGCCCAAGGTACGCACCACGCCGTTGACCTGGGGCTGCCAGGCGTCGGTGACGAGCGCGATACGCATCAAGGTAGCGGAAGTCGAGAACACGGCATGGGTGCGTGCCGCCGAATATGAGATCAGCAGCGACCTTAGGCGACCAATATGACGACTGTTCGCATCCCCTGTAGGTGCGAATTCATTCGCACATTCACGCCAGAATCGAGACGGCGGCGCGCCATCAAATGTGCAAATGATTTCGCACCCACAAGGGCCGTAGTGCGCTAGCGATAGGACTCCCGCACCAGTTTCGCCTTGTACTCGTAGCGCGGCAGACTGTGGTTCTCCACCAGTTCAATGCGCGCGCGGAAGATGAGTTTGTCACGCAGTCGTGTTTCGATGGCCTGCGTCAACGCAACGCGATCGCCGACGCCTTCGTTCACTTCGGCCTTGATATGCACCGGCGGTTCCCAGCCCTTGGGTGGGGCTTCGTGAAGCTGGATTTCGATCACGCCGTTAGTCGCAGGCGCGAAGCTCGCGATGACGTCGCGCACGGCGGCGGGATAGACATTCACACCGCGCACGATCAACAAATCGTCCGTTCGCCCAATGATACGAATACCAAAGCTAGTGCGGCCGCATTCGCATTCGGTGTGAGTCACTTCGACATGATCGCGGGTGCGAAAGCGCACCAGCGGCATACATTCGCGATCGAGCGAGGTACAGACCAGTTCGCCCTTCACGCCCTGCGCTATCGGTAATACCGCCCCCGATTCGGGATCGATGATCTCGGGGTGGATGATGCCCTGCGCGCAGAAGTGCATGCCCTGACGATGTTCGCATTCGGCCCAGGCCATGGCGCAGTAATCGCCATTGCCTGAGCATTCCATCAAGCGGCAATTGAACAGCGCTTCGATCTGACGGCGCACTTCCGGAATCGAAGCACCCGGCTCGCCACCGGCGAGGATCAAGCGCAGGCCCAGAGTGGCCGGATCGATATCGCGCTCTTGCAGCGCGCGCGCAAAGTGCAGCGGATAGGAGGCTGTGCACAACAACGCGCTCGCGCCACCGAAGCGAAAAGCATCGACCAGACGGTCGGTCATGTTCACGCCTATCGGCATAGAGGTGCCAATCTGTTCAAAGGCATCGGCATAGGACGCCGCCACCACAAAGGGCGATACCACCAGCGGGACGCGCTGACCGGGTCGCAGGCCATTGCTCCAGAACGCGCGCGTCGCCGCTTCGCGCCACACCTGTTTGTCATGTCGAGTCAGACCGATGTAGGTCGGACGGCCCGTGGTGCCGCTGGTGGAATAGACGCGGCGCACCGCTGCGGGCGCGCAGGCGATGTGATGGCCATAGGGCGCCAGATCCAGCTGACTCTCGCGCAACTCGCTCTTGTCGGTGAACGGCAAAGCAACGAGTCCGGCGGTGTCGCGCACCTGGCTCACGTCGATACCGGCCTGGGCAAATTTGCGTTGATAGAACTTCGAATGGACTGCGACGTAGGCGAGTTGCTGGCGCAACTTCTCGTCATGCAAGCGCGCGGTGTCGGCCGTGCTCGCGCATTCCGCTGCGGCGTTCCAGTGCTGCGGATGCTTCATGCCGCCGTGCCTCTTACCATCATCACCCAGTGGCGCAGTTGCGCGATGTCGGCGTCTTGTACGACCGGCTTAGCCGTGGTGACGATACCGAGACCGCTGGCTATCGGTGCATCAAGGGCCACACCATGGGGAGCGGGCAAACCACCGACAGCGGCCCAGGCCAACAGATTGGCCTCATGAAAACGCGCGATATTGGCGGCGGTCTTCACACCGTCCTGCCAGATTTCACTTGCGCAATCGGCGCCTTCGTCTTCCATCAACAGAATGACATCGGCACCGGCGCCGCAAAATTCCTTCACTAGCGCGGCGAAGGCGATGGTGGCTACCTTAGGATCGACACCGAATTGCATCGCCAAAGTGGTGGGCCCGGTGAGGCCCGCCAACAGCGCAGCGTTGTCGCCCTGCACCTGGCGCAAACGACGACAAGCTTCGAGACTGGCACCGACCGCGCCCTGGCCAGCGATACGTTCAACATCAAGCCCACCACCAGCAGCCGACTCTAGCTCCATGCGCGCCGCCAGTGCACACACCAATCCATCGGCCTGCAAGGCCTGCTGCAATTCACCGAGGCCATTGGCGAGCTGGGTGGCATCGTTACGAAACTCCGCCAGCGGCCGCGCCGAAATACGCGCGGCCACCTCAAAGGCCAGCGGGATGACCACGCGATCATTACGACCGCGTCCCTGCGCAATCGCCTGCGCACGTTTGCGCGCCGGCTTCACGGGCGGAACGCCGGGCCTAGCGGTTTGGCGTCGGGCCAGGAGCCGTAAAGACTCAGAATGTCGGCCGGCGGCTTACGCGTCAGCCATTCCTTCTCGAACTCATCAAAAGGCACACCGCGCGCGATGCGCGCCTTGCGCGCTTCGTGACGCATAGTTGCAGTCGCGTCCATATCAACGCGCTGCTTCTTCGCATCCCAGACCACGCGATAAATTTGTTGCGCGCTCCAGGTCGACACCAGGCCTGCCTTGAGATCCTTCTCTACGCTTTCCGGCTCACGCTCCATGGGATCGCCGAAACCCGCACCACCGGTAGACAGACCAATAGTGACGGTCTCATCGCCCTTGATGACACGGGTACTACGACCAAAAGGCTCGGCGACCAGTTTGCCGAACTTGCCATTGACCAGGCTCTCGAAGTCGAGCTTTTTGTCCTGCAAAGCGCCGAGCAGTTCGCTGACCTTGGTGCCCTGCAAGGACAAGCCCGGCACGGTCGGCGGCGCGTAGCCGCCAAAAATCGGCTGCGGGGTCTGGATGGTGCTGTTGTCGGCGATGGCCATGAAGTACAGCGAGGGCACGTGATGGGCAGCCCAGAACTGCGCCGTACCGCAGCCGCCACGATACTTGCCGTGACCGCCCGAATCCGGCCAGTGCTGGGAGAAAGGAATGATCATCGGGAATTCGTTCTCGATGGTTTCCACGTCCGGGGCACGACCGAAAGCACACCACGGAAAGCCATAGGCATCCATGCCATCACAGCAAGAGCGCGCGCCCTGGCCTTCAGTGTTGATGGGATAGGCAATCATGTCGGCAAAAGGCTGCTGCCATTGCGAGAGACCGGCGATGACGGTGGCGTTGCCGCCGTTGCCCATCGAGGCCGTCGACTGCTTCCACTCATAGGTCGGATAGCGTGCCCGCGAAATACAGTTCGCCACCGCGCTCATGGCGCCGGTGCAAATCATCACCGAGTTGCTGGTCGCGGCGCGGTCGGTCGGTGACAGACAGCTCGCTTGCGGAAACACGAAGTCGATGGGCGCAAAGGTCGCGCTCGAGATCGGCAGATCATGGAACACGTACTCGTAAATATAGTTGGCGAGATGACCGATCACGGCCTGCGGATGGGCGTTGTAGCTGGAAAGATTTTCTGGGCTGGTGCCGGTGAAATCGATCAACAGGCTATCGCCCTTCTTAGTCATGGTCATGCAGCAGTTGCGCATGAGGCCACGCAGATTGCCCGCCGCATCGGAGAAGGTCACGCATCGATAGACGCCATCCGGCCAGCCGAGCAATCGCTTGCGTGAACCGGCCTCGGCTTCATCGAGCATGCGACGGAACAGACCCGTGACGAAATCCACGCCTTCGCGCGCACACATCTCGACGATGCGGGTACGCACGCGGTCGGCGGTGGTGACGCGCGCTTTCAGATCGACCGTGACGTTCGCTTCGGCACGAATACCAAAGGCACGGAACAACTCGATGATGTCGTTATTGATGCGGAAATTCTGGCCGATCTTCATCGGCGGCAAGTTCATGCCTTCCTCGAAACGCGAGGTTGCCGAGACCGGCATGCCACCCGGCTCCTTGGCGCCAGTTTCGGTGGTGTGGGACAGCGCCGCTGTCCAGGCCACCAGGCGGCCGTCGTAGAACACCGGCGTGATAGCCACCTGGTCGGGGTTGTGGATGCCGCCGTAGAGCGCATCGTTGGTGTAGAAGATGTCGCCGTCGTTGATGCCAGGATTTTCCTGGTAGCGGGTCAGAATGTACTTGATGACGATGGGTGGAATGATGGCGTGTAGATAGGTGCCCGCCGAAGCGTTCACCAGATCGCCAGCGGCGTTGAACATCGCAACGATGGAATCACCCGCCACGCCCATCGAGCTGCGCGAAGAGCGCATGAAAATTTCATAGCCTTCGTCGAGGATGTCGGCGGTGCGCTGCACGGCGATTTCATAAGAGCCGCGCGTGACCTGGTCGGCACAGGCGCGTTCATAGGCGCTGGCGACCGTGACTTTCAGTGCCTTCAGCTTTTCAGCCAGTGTCGGGATGCTCATGCCTGCGCTTCTCCCTTGGAGTATTCAAGTATGCCTAAGCCACGACTGTCGATGTGCAAGACCTGCCCGGGCGGAATGACCAGGGTGGTGAATTCCGCTTCCACCAGCGAGGGCCCTTCGATGGTGTGCCCAGGCTGCATGGCTTCGAACTGGTAGACCGGCGTCGACACCCGCTTGCGGTATTCCGGCCAGTAGGCTTCGCGCTCGCCCGTGCGCGCACTGCTCGCATCCGGCCCCTGCAGCGGCAACTCCGGCAACACCATCTTCTCGGTCGGCACGGTGGCTTTCAGCACGATGTTGTCGAGGTAGACACCGCCGGGCTTATGCACCACGTGGGGACTGAAGGCGGCGGAGAACTCGGCTTCGAAGGCGTCGTAGATCTCCTGCATCTGCGTGGCGTTCGCTATCTGCACATGGGGCGAGGACACCCGCTTCACATGCACCTGGCCGCCGTAGAGCATGTCGAGTTCCACTTGGAAGATGATGCTGTCGAGCGGCAAACCTTCCGCCGCGATGTCGATGCGCGCCTGTTCCATCAAACCCTGCACGGCGTCGTTGTAGCCGGCATAGTCGGTCGATAATGCTTCGCTGATCGGCGCCATGAAGACCATGCGCTTCGACACTTCGTAGACATGCATGATGTCCATCACGGACGAACCAAGCGCGCAGAACACTGGCGCCTGGGGAAAGATCACCGCCACCGGCACATCGGCGCGATAGCCGGCCACATGGGTCGGACCACCACCACCAAAAGCGAAGATCACGAAGTCCTCGGGATGATAACCACGCAGATGCACTTCGCGCTTGATGGCCGAGGCCATGTTCTGTTCGACGATGTTGCGGATCATGGCTGCCGCTTCGTCGATCGAGATGCCCAAGGGCTGCGCAATCTTTTCTTCGACCGCCGCGCGTGCCTTCTTGGCATTGAGCGGCATGCGGCCGGAGAAGTAGTTGTCGGGCGAGATATAGCCCAGCACCACGTCGGCGTCGGTGACAGTCGGCTCGGTACCGCCAAGGTCGTAGCACACCGGCCCTGGCATCGCGCCGGCGCTGCGTGGCCCGACTTCGAGGCGGTTCAACAAACTGTTGATAGAAGCAATCGATCCGCCGCCCGCGCCCATGGTGGTGGTCTGCAACATGGTGATGCCGACCATCCAGCGGTCGATGACCGGGCGGAACTCATAGGAGCGCACGCCGGCATCGACCACCATGCCGACGTCGAAGCTGGTGCCACCGACGTCCGACGCAATCACGTTCTTGTAACCCAATGCACGGCCAAGGTGATAAGAACCCATGAGCCCTGAGATCGGCCCACCATTATAGGTACGCGAAGCCGTGGTCTTGAACATCTCGGCACTGCCGCCGGTGTTGTGAGTCAAAAGAAAAGTGCCCTTGTAGCCCTTCTCGCGCAGTTGATCCCAGGTCGCTTCCAATTCGACCTTGATCGAGCGCTGTAGATAGGCGTCGAGGATGGCGGTCATGGTGCGTTCGTATTCGCCGACCTTGCCCACCACCTCGTGGGACAGCACCACCGGCAGATAACCGACGTGATAGCCCTTGTATTCCTCACGGATGATTTCGCGCACGCGCTTCTCGTGGGTCGGATTGGCGAAGGACCACAACAAGGACACCGCAATGGCGCGCGCGCCATTGTCGATGAGACGGCGCAGCTTCACGCGTACATCGTCTTCATCCAGGGCACGCATGATCTTGCCGTTGGAATCGACGCGCTCCTTGATGCCGGCAATCAGTTCCGCCGCCACCAATGGAATGGGCTTGTGCTGCACGGCGAGGTTGCGTCGTTCACTGATACGTAGACCGTCGCACCATTGCGCGCCGCGGCCGATGAGGATGGCATCCTCATGACCTTCGGTGGTCATGAGACCAAGACGCGGACCGCGTCGCTCGATCAGACGATTCATCGCGACCGTGGTGGAATAGCGCACCACCTCGATCTGGGGCAGCAGTTCCTCGACATCCAGCTCGAGCTGATCGGCGCCATCTTCCAGCACGTTCAAAAAACAGACCGAGAGATCGTAAGGCGTGGTCGGCGATTTCGCGATCACACGACGCTCGTCAAAGGTCAGCACCAGATCGGTGAAGGTGCCGCCGACATCGATATCCACACTTCTCATGCCGTGAGCTCTCCTACCGGCAACAGGTGGCCGTCTTCGATCACCAGTTCACCGGCCGCGAGTCGCGCCTTCAGCGCGTCGAGATCGATTTCGGTGGTGTGGGTGATGGGGTGGCCGGGTGGCAGGTATTCGGTTTCGAGCTGCGTGCCGCAGCCGGGGCAATAGAATTCCAGTATGCGTATCCAGACCGGATTGGGTGAGAAGGTGTAGTTGCCCTTGATCATGGGGCGATGGATCTCGGCCGGATCGCGTTCACCGACCAACAGACCACGCTTAACGTTATCGCGCGCCGAGCCGATATCGTGGCCGCATTTGCCGCAGATCCAGCGTTCAGCATCGACCGCCAGATCAAGATTGTCGCCGATGTGCAGTAGCGTGCTCATGCGCTTAACTCCCGCGTCGCCACGGCGTCGCCGTGGCTGTCGATAACAAGTGACCAGCCGGCTTCGATGAGCCAGGTGAAGGTGCCGCCGTCGACCACACAGGGCCCGGCGAGGCGGTGACCGGCCAAGGCCGTGTGTTGATAGACCGGCAGATCCGCGCCTGCGGCGAGTGGCGAGGCGCGGTGAGCGGCGGCCGTCGGTGCCGCACCGGCGCGGTGTTCCGGCAGCAGTACTTCGCCCAGTGCGAAACGCGCATCGAGACGCAACAGGCTGACATCGGGCAATCTTGCCGCGAGTTTCTCGAGTCCCTTGGCCGTGCTGGTGCGCGCACTCACTTGTTTGCGCGCATCGTTCTCCAAGGTCCAGGTGAAACGCGCGACAGCGGGATCAAAACCTTCGCCGGCCAGATCGCGTCGCGCCTGGGCGAGCAGATCCACGCCTGCATCGCGCACCTGCGCCGCGTCACCAGCGGTCGCGCATTCGTAGACATGCAGCACATCGGAGATGGCTGAACCATAGGCACTGAACACCGTGCCGAAGGCGAACAAATGTACGTGCTCGATACCCAGCGCTTGTGCCACAGCCGTGCCGAACAGGGGGCCGTTGCCGCCATAGGCGAACAACTCCACACCCTTGAGATTCTTCCAACCGGCCTCATGGCCGGTGTCACGCGCGAGCGTCGCCATCATCTCGACGGCGGTGGTGCGCACGCGGCGCGCGGCTTCAAGGACGTCGATGGCCAATGGCTCCGCCACATGACGAGTGATAGCAGCGCGCGCCTTGTCGACGTCGAGCACGCGACGCCCATTCAGGAAGGCGGTCGGTGACAACACCCCGAGTACCAGCAGCGCATCGGTCAAGGTCGCATTATTGCCGCCGAGGCCATAACAAGCCGGTCCTGGCGCAGCGCCCATGCTCTCGGGGCCGAGTGTCATTGTGCCATTGACGAGCTTGGCCACGCTGCCGCCACCGAGAGCATTGGAACGCAGGATCGGCATGGCGGTGCGTACCGGAATGCCGAAGATGTTGCCGTCGGGACGCATCTCGATGCGGCCGTTGGTGATCGCGCTGGTCTTGCCGGTAGTACCACCGATGTCCATCGCCAACACTTTCTTGAGCTTGGACTTGGACGCGACATGGGCCGACGCATGGGTGCCGAACAGCGGGCCGGACTCGATGGTGTCGACCGCCTTGGTCTTGCCGATACGCGCCACGCCGCCGTTCAGATGGCCGACCAGGATATCGCCCTTCCAGTGATGCTCGACCTTGACCTGGTCTTCGGCCTTGAACAGCGAATTGGCCAGCGCGTTATGCACGTAGGCGTTGATCAGCGCGTAATAGGTGCGCGACATATCGTCGGGCCGCATCAGCATTTCGCTGCCGGCGAGGGCCGGTACAGAACCTAAGAAGTGATCGGGGAACTGCTCGCCGATGATACGAATCACTTCCTGTTCACGCGCGCCATTGGGAAACGCCCCCTTGAGCGAGACGTTGACGCGTCGTATGCCCTGATCGATGAGTGACTTCAGCACGGCGACGATTTCGGCGCGACCGGCGGAGTCCGGCAGGCTGCTGACGAACTCGCGCTTGATCAGCGAGGGCATGACTGCGGCGGTGGCCTGCGGGTCGTCGGCGTAGAGGCTGTCCTCGTAGCCCGGCGAGACGATGAGCCCGAGCTTGGGGCCCTTGCGTTGCGCCAGCACGTTGGAGGTCAGGGTCGAGGTCCAGCGGATCAGCCGCACCTCGTCCAGGAAAGCAGTCAAGTCGCGAAAGCCTAAGGCTGAGGCAGCTGCCTCCAAGCTTTGCATGAAGGATACGGTGACATCATGCGGCGTGGACTCAACCTTGATCAGCAGCGGCTCACCGCCACCGCTCACTAAGGTATCGGTCATGGTGCCGCCGGTGTCGACATCGATACACAACACAGGCCTATCTCCCCTTTGTGACGCCAGGCGGCGCCGAACTCCTCACCCGCAGTCTGATGCCGCCTTGGGTGTCCGAGCGCAAAGTTAGAAGCTCGCCATTCACCACGCCATGTCCGATCAGGATAAAAGCATGCTTAAATTCTTGTCCTGATCGCCCAGGAACGCCAAGCATCCCATGACTAAATCCGCGCCACCGCGTCAAGGGCGCCGATCTGCACCTCGCCTCGACGCCTCACCATCGGCTGTCGAGCGCGGGGCTGCGGCGCTGTCCGCCATCAGCCAGACCATGGCCAGCGCGCGCGACCATGGTCACCTCTTGGCAGCGGTCATCGACCAGGCCTGCGCCGCCATCGACGCCAGTGGCGGCGGCTTTATGCGCTTCGATGCCGAGCGTGAGGAACTGGTGTTGCAGGCGCCGGCTTTCGGCGTACAGGCCGAACACGTGGTGTCGCGCTATCGCGTGCGCCTCGCCGAGGGCGGCAACGCGGCGCGCGTGTTCCAGTCGCGCGAGCCCACGATTGCCAACGACGCGCAACACGACGCGCGTTTCATTCAGCGCTTTGTGCGCTTGTTCGACACCCACAACACCATCACCGTAGCGCTGGTCTTGAACGACCGCACACTCGGCATCTTTCACGCCATCAACAAGCGCAGCGGTGACTTTACCGAGAGCGATCGCGCGGTGCTGGCGATGCTCGCACCGCTACTCGCCGCCTGTCTGCATCTGGTGATATTGGAACGCGACATGACGGCCAAGCGTCAGCGTCTCGAACGCGGCCAGCAAATGCACGAGCGGCTGCTGGCCGCGCAACAGAGCGCGGCCGGTGTCGAGGCGCTGTGCGCGGTGCTGCACACCACGCTGCAAAGGCCCTTGCTGCTGCTCGACAACCTGCGCCGCCCCCTCGCCTCTCATGCCTGGCCACTGGACCCGGCACAAGTCGCCCATGCACTTGGCGCCCATGCGTTGCGCGACGGTCGCGCCGTCAAGCTCGTGCTACGCGCCGCGCCACCTTTGCCGATCACGGCCATTGCGATTGCACTGGCCGGTAATCGCGCCGGTACTTTGCTGCTGGCCCACGACGATGCGCCGCTCGATGAAGTCGAAACACGCGCGGCCGAACAGGGCGCGAGCCTGCTCGCCTTAGAGTTCCTGCACGAACGATCGCTGGCTGCAACCGCCAATCAGGTCGCCAATGCGCTGTTGCTGGAATTATTCGGCGGAGATCTGAGCAGCGCCGATGCGCAACGTCTGCTCAGCCGTCTCGATGTCACACCGCGCGGGCCGTGGCGAGTATTGCTGCTGGAATTTCGCGCTACGCCGGCCGTCGATCTCGCGCCGGCCCTGAGTCACGGCACGCTGTTACGCGCAGCGCTGGAGCGCACCTTCGGTGGTTTGCGCGGGCGTCTGCGGCTGCTGCATTGGCGCGACAGCTTCGTGGTGATCGCTGACGAAGCCAGCGCCGAGCGTTGCATCGAACGGGGCTTGGTGAGGCGCTTGCAGCAGGCGGTAGACAGCATCGACGGCCTGCCGGCGCGGCTGCGGCTGCGCATTGGCATCGGCCGCGCCGAGAGCGATGCGGCGCAACTCGGCATGTCACTCAAGACCGCCGCACAAGCCTTGCGCGCACTCGAACGTCTGCCGCAAAAAAACGCCACGCTCAAGTTCGAGGAACTCGGCGTCTATCGTCTGTTGCTGGGCGGCAATCTGGCGCACGATCACGACGAGTTCGTGGCGCAGGTACTCGGGCCTGTCTTGCGTGGTGATGGACGCGGCGCGTTGCTCGACACCCTTGCCACGCTGGTCGCGCACAACTTCAATCTGGCCGCCGTCGCGCGCGCGCTTGGCGTCCATCAGAACACCGTGAAATACCGTATGCAGCAGTTACGTGAGGCCTTTGGTCGCGACCCGAGTCGCGGCGATCTGCGTCTTGAGATCGAACTCGCGCTCAAGATTCGCATGATGCAGTGAAAGCACCGCCGCCGGCTCGCGGCGGCAGCGCAGGGAGGAATAGCGTGTGCGCTTAACCGCGAGCCGTGCGGCGCTTCATGAGCGGCACACCGAGCAGCGCGAGCGCCGCCAGTGACAAGGCGGTCGGCTCCGGCACGGCCGCCAAGCGTGTCGCGCGCGGTTCCGACACGACGGTCAGCGTCGGTGACTGCGAGACGCAGGTGGCGGCACCACAGGGCGTGCCGTTGGCGCGTATGCGAGTGCGTGCGAAGGTGCCCTGATGACTGCTGCCAGGCATGGCAAGCTGTGCGGTGGCAACACACAGCGTGCAGGCCACGCCGCTGTCGCTCTGGGTATTGGTCTTGAGCAGGAAGCCGAGCGCCAACAGGCCATTGCTGTTGGCCGTCGCGCCGAGTAACGGCGTCCAGGTACTGAAATTAAAGGCGGCCAGATCGGCCAGATCGAAGGCGCCAACGCCAGCGATATGCCAGTTGAAGGACGACAGCTCGAACTGATCGACCAGCGGTGCGGTGGCATCGGCCTTGATGCGGAAGTCACCGGAACCGGCCGTGCCGAAATCGAAGCTGTAGTGCAACGGCACGGCCTGCGCGACGCCGACGCCGGTCACCAGCAGCAACAAGGCCAATAGCCGCGGCACTGTGGTACGCACCGAGCGGCGACGAAAAATTGTGTATCCCATGACTCTATCTTCCTGTGTTGTGGCGGCGACGGTGTCTGACGACTGCGCTAGCCTGATGGCATCGAGCGAGAGTCCGCGAGCACCGCGCTGAGCGTGGCGAGGATTGTCGGCAAGCGCGTGCCCGCGATGCTGTGCTCATGACGCGGATCAATGCTTATTCACGATCGGTCAGCAGCTTTTGTGGGCCATGCCGCGTTTTGTCAGGGATGGAAGTTAAGTAGCCGTCGCGCGGCCGCATAATGGAATGGTCTGCCCCTCCTTATCGTCAGATACTTCGGTCTTCTACGGGAGTACACCGCCATGACTGAGCAACAGATCCAC